>NZ_RCOD01000017.1:0-93097 GCF_004307505.1 Pseudomonas sp. Sample_11 | reverse complement strand
TACCGGCCTGTCACGCCGGGGGTCGCGGGTTCGAGTCCCGTCCGCTGCGCCATATCTGTTTCAAGGACCACTGAACGCCTTGAAGCGCCGAAACCAGTCATAGGCTGAATCGGATCGATAGCAAAGACCCTGGTCGAAAGGCCGGGGTTTTTTGTGTCTGAAATTTGGTTATTCCCCTCTCGAACTCCTGCGCAAATCGTCCTGTAGGAGCTGCGGCACGCTGCGATCTTTTGATCTTGCTCTTAAAAAATCCAGATCAAAAGATCGCAGCCTCGTTTCACTCGACAGCTTCTACAAGAATCTCTGCAAGCCTACTGCGGTGCCACGTCGCATTGATTTTTTTGATTATTTAGTCAGGTTTTTGTAACTGGTTGTTTGCTGTGGGCGCAGAAACCTTTAAAGTTAACCTTTCGGTCAGCTTTGCACTGTCAACACAGCTCTTTGCTTCGCCAGAAAGAGCTTCTGCACGACTCGAGATCCCCAGTAGATAACCACAAGGGCGGACCTATAACCGCCCAGAGGATGATCCATGTCCAACCGTGAAATATCCCGGCGCTCGTTCCTCCAGGGCGGGCTGGTGGCGGGTGTGAGCGTTACGCTTACGCCGCTCAGCAGTCAGGCGCTGGCTGCCTTGATGGAAAACAGCGTCACCGTGCCGTCCGAGAAATGGCTCGGCAATAACGGCAAGGCGCGGCAACGTAACGATGCCTTGTCCAAGGTCTGCGGCAGCAAGGTGTTTGCCCGCGACATCCGCGCCAAGGACATGCCTGGCTGGCCTGAGCAACAAGGCCACGCCATGCTGCTGAAAACCATCAAGGCCGACCGCATCTACGCAGGCTACGACCTGTCGTGGCTCGGCGCTGATCTGCAGCCGGACCGCATCGTTACCGCTGCCGATCTGGACAAGGACGGTATCGTCTTCCCCGAAGAGCACGCGCCTGATCCATTGCTGCCGGAAGGCAAAGTGCCGATGTTCATCGGTCACCCGGTAGCGATTCTGATCTGGAACGACTTCGAGCGTTTCCGTCAGGCCAAGAATCAACTCAAATTCAATGACAAAGCGATTCGTTACGGCGCCAAGGTGCCGTTCTACGAAGGCGATCCCTACGGCAGCTTCCGCTATGTGCGCGTCGGTGGCGCGACCTCGGCGGATGAAGACGAGTTCGCCAGCCTCAAGGATTCGATCCTGTTCCCGATGCTGAAGAACCGCCGTCCAGTCTGGAATGCATCGCCGAACCTGCATGGCAACCTCACCGAGCGCGGCCTGTTCTACGCCGACCGCATGAAGCAGGAAATCGACACGCCGCCAGACAACTGGCTGGTGTTCGATGAGCGCTACAAGACGCCGTCGATCGAACCGGCCGCCCTCGAGCCGGACAACGGCAACGGCTGGTACGACCCGAAAACCAAAACCCTGCATTTCGTCGTGGCGACGCAGTGCCCGCTGGAAGTCGCGACCGAGACCGCGAAGATGATCGGGCCGTCGCGTTTCGGCTTGTCCAATCTCAACATGCACCCGGGCTATACCGTCGGCTATGGCTCCAAAGACCACAACATTTTTGTCTACTACGCAGCCCTGGCTGCGCTGTACGGCGCCGGTGTGCCGGTGCGTCTGGCCAACGACCGCTACGAGCAGTTCCAGAGCGGCATCAAGCGTCACCCGTTCGACATCCGCTACCAGTTGGCCGTGGACAAGAATGACTACACCTTCAAGATTTTCCGTGCAGAAATGAGCGTCGACGGCGGCGGTCGGGTCAACTACAGCCCATCGGTGGCGGCGGTTGGCGCCACGGCTGCGCAGTCGATCTACTACATGCCGCAGAACGACCTGCAAGTCACCGCGTATCACTCGCGCGCGGTCGAGGCGGGTTCGATGCGCGGTTACGGCACCCTGCAGAGCATGGCGGCGACCGAAATGATGGTCGACGAGATCGCCAATCGTCTGGGTGTTGACGCCATCGATTTGCGCCGCAGGAATGCCCTGCGTTCCGGCATGAAAAACACCCAGGGCGCAATCCCGGCCGGTGCATTGCGCCTGCACGAAATTCTCGACAAGGCCTCGGTGCACGAAGTCTGGAAAAATCGCGACACGATCAAGCAACAACGTGAAGCGGCAGACCCGGATAACTGGTACGGCGTCGGTTTCGCCATCTGCCAGAAAGACTTCGGCACCGGCTCCGAAGCGCCGATGGCCAGCATCGAATTCACTGCTGACGGGCGCATCACCCTGCGCCATATCGGTATCGAAATCGGCACCGGCATGTCCACTTCGCAAGCCTTGGTCGTCGCCGATTTCCTCGGCAGCCCGGCGCACGAGGTGAAGACCGGCGAAACCGAGTGGCAGGAAATGCAGCTGATCACCAGCGGCAACCCGTACATCATGAGTCAGGCCGAGCAGGACAATCTGCTGCGCAATCCGCGCTGGGTCGGCAAGTTGGCGTCGGCGTCTTCGGCGACCAACTCCGCCTATTACTTCAGTCATGCCACCCGTGAAGCGGCGCGTGTGCTGTTCAACCACGGCTTGTGGCCGGCGGCGCTGGAGATCTGGCGTCAGGGTCCGTACGGCGGCCAGGCCAACCCTTATGTGGTGCGTCGCGAAGATGCGCATTGGATCGACGGCAAGCTGACCGCCAACGGTATGCAGCCGCTGAGTTTCGAGGAGCTGGCCAAGCGCGCCCACGAACGCGGTCTGGTGACTGGCGCCACGGTGCATGGTTTCAACCGCTGGAGCTGGGCCGAGGCTGAATACAGCATCGACGGCGTGCGCGAGCGCCTGCCGCTCGACGGTCTGGCGGTGAAATACGGCGATGGCGCACCACAAGCAAAGAAAGCACAGATGAACAGTGCCGGCTTCCACCTGCTTGATCGGCAGAACGTCAACTACCCGGTAGTGCAGTTGAACAACGCTGCCGTGACCTATTACAGCCCGGTCGCGACGCTGGTCGAGTTGAAGGTCAATAAAGGCTCGGCGGAAGTCCAAGTGCTCAACCACCATTCGTGGATCGAGTGCGGGCGCGTGCTGGTTGAAGAGTTGGTCAAGGGCCAACTTGAAGGTGGCATCGCCATGGGTATTGGTCATGCGCTGATGGAAGAGATGCCGTTGTACGAAGGCGGGCCGGGGGAGGGTGACTGGAACTTCAACCGTTACCGTCTGCCGATGGCCCGTCACGTAGCGGTGTGGAAGCAGACTGCGGAGATCCTGCCGCCGCTGTCGCCGAGCGATCCGTCCAAGGGCATCGCCGAAGTGGTGATGATCCCGATTGTCGGTGCCATCGGTAACGCCGTGGCGCACGCCATCGGTAAACGTGTTCGTGACTTGCCTATCACCGCTGCGCGCATCAAGGAGGCCCTCAATGGCTAACCGTCCGCTTCAACTGACCCTCAATGGTCAATCCGTCGGCCCGGTGGACATCCCTGATGACCTGCCGATGATCGACTACCTGCACGAATACAAAAACCTCACCGGCTCGCGGCTGGGCTGCGGTCAGGGGATCTGCCACGCCTGCGTGGTGATCGTCGACAATCCCGACGGCACCAGCGAAGAAGTGCGCACCTGCATCACCGGTGCGCATTACTTCGAGGGCAAGAAAGTCCGCACCATCGAAGGTCACGCCACTCGCGATGAGCAAGGCCAGGTCACCGAGCTCAATCCGATCCAGCAGCGCTTTGTCGACGAGTTTGCCTTCCAGTGCAGCTACTGCGCGCCAGGCTTCGTCAACGCCGCGACGGTGTTGGTCGAGAAGCTGCAGCGCCAGCCGATCGTCAAAAGTCAGCTGGAACAGGTGATCGAGGACAGCCTCGGCCATCACGTCTGCCGCTGCACCGGCTACGTGCGTTATTACAACGCCACGCGCAACGTGCTGACCGATCTTGGTCTGGTCAAGGAGGGTTGAGCATGAAGCGTTTACTGACCCGCCTGACTTTTGCGGTCGGACTGGCTGCGCCGCTTATGGCGGCCCACGCCGACGATCAGATCAAGCGCGGCGAATACCTCGCCCGCGCCGCTGACTGCGTGGCCTGCCACACCGCACCGGGTGGCGCGCCCTATGCCGGCGGCCTGCCGATCGTCTCGCCATTCGGCACGATCTACGGCACCAACATCACCCCGAGCAAAGAGCACGGCATCGGTCTGTACAACGATGACGAGTTCTTCGCTGCGCTAACCGCAGGCAAACGGCGCGACGGTGCGAATCTGTATCCAGCGATGCCGTACACCTCGTATCACCTGATGCCGCGCGCCGACTCCGATGCGATTCACGCGTATCTGAAAACCATCGAGCCGATCGAACGCGCCGCGCCGGTGACCAGCCTGAGCTTTCCGTTCAATGTGCGTCTGGGTCTGACCGGCTGGAACATGCTCTACGGCAAAGACGTCAAGCTGGAGCCGGCCGAAGGCAAAAGTGAGGCGTGGAAGCGCGGCCAGTACATGGTCGACGTTCTCGGTCACTGCGGCGAATGCCATACGCCACGCGGCCTGCCCGGCGCGATGCAAATGGACAAGCGCATGACCGGCGGCATCCTCAATGGTTATCTGGCGCCGAGCCTGCTCGCCACCGACCTGGCCGCGCGCGGCTGGAATCAGCAGGATCTGAGCACGTTTCTCAAGCACGGCATGAGCGCGCAAGGGACGATGTTCAACGAGATGTTCCCGGTGTTTCACAACAGCACTCAGGGGCTGAGCGATACGGATCTGGCGGCAATGGCGACATTCCTGCTCGGCGAGCAACCGCCGCCAGCCAAAGAGCTCGTCGAGGTGCCGCTCGACAAGCTCAGCGCGAGTGCTCAGCGCGGCCGTCAGGAATACCTGAACGTCTGCGCCGGTTGTCACGCGGCTGGCGGTGAAGGCAAGCCGCACATCGCAGTGGCCATGCGTGGCAACACCACGTTGCGCCTGGAAGATCCGCGCAATCTGTTGCGAGTGATCGAGGACGGCATCGGCGAACAGAAATTCTCCGGGTTCGAGCACATGCAGCCGATGCCGGGTTTTGCTGAAAAGCTCAGTCCTGAGCAATTGACTGATCTGCTCAACTACCTGCGTCAGGGTTGGGGCGGGCAGGGCGCTGAACTGGCGGTGAGCGAAGTGCAGAAGCTGCAAGCCGACGCGCCGAGCGTCGAGCGCAAGGCCCACTGATATGCAGCATCTCGATCTGCAAGTGGTGCGTCGGGCGCTGGAATGGTCGGTGGCCGGGCAGCGAATCTGGCTGTGCACGGTGCTGACCACTTACGGCTCGGCACCGCGCGCGCCGGGTTCGCTGCTCGCGGTGAACGAAGGCGGGCAGTGGATCGGTTCGCTGTCGGGCGGTTGCGTTGAGGAGGATTTTCTTGAGCGCGTCGCCGAAGGTGCGTTTCACGAAGCGGTCAGCGTCGTGCGTTACGGCGAAGGCGATGATCCGCGCTCGCGGGTCAGTCTGCCTTGCGGCGGCATTCTTGATGTGCTGGTTGAGAAACTTGACGCCGACTGCGCGGTGCAGGCGCATCTGCGTGAACTGGAATCAGCGCTGCTGGGTCAGCGTCGGCTGCTTCGCGAAGTCGACCTGGCCAGCGGTGCGCGCGCTCTGTTTGCTGATCGCGAGCAGGGTGCGCGGATCGAGCGTGAGATCGATCGGGTGCGCATTCGTGTCGGTGCAGCACAGCGCTTGTTGCTCGCTGGCTACTCAAGTGTGGCGCAGGCCTGTGCCGAGTTCGCGGTAGGGCTTGGCTTCGAAGTGATTCTCTGCGATCCGCGTGATGAAGTGCTTGAAGGCGTGGTGCTCAATAGCGTGGAAATCCGTCGACAGTTGCCTTCGGTGTTCATTGCCGATGGTGGCTGCCATAGCGACACGGCAGTCGTGGCACTGACCCATGATCCGCGCATCGACGATCTGGCGATGATGGAAGCGGTGCGCACCGAAGCGTTTTACATCGGTGTGATGGGTTCAGTGCAGACCTCGCAGAAACGCTTCGAGCGCTTACGCCGCATTGGTGGCTTGAGTGAGGCAGAGCTGGCGCGGATTCATGCGCCGATCGGCCTCAACCTCGGCAGCAAGACCCCTGCGGAAATTGCGCTGGCGGTGCTGGCGGATATTCTGCGGATTCGCAGCGGGATCGCTCGGGATCAGCTCTGATCCTAAGCCTTGCTGAATCTATTGTGGCGAGAGGATTTATCCCCGTTGGACTGCGCAGCAGTCCCCTCCTGCTCAAGAGGGGGCGCTTCGCACCCCCAACGGGGATAAATCCCCTCGCCACAATGGTGTTTATAGGCCGTACTTATCGCGTAGCCCGTAATACCAGGCGCCCAGCGCGGCAAACGGTGTGCGTAGCAGTTGCCCGCCGGGGAAGGGGTAGTGGGGCAGGTCGGCAAAGGCATCGAAGCGCTCGGCCTGACCACGCAACGCTTCGGCGAGGATCTTGCCCGCCAGGTGCGTGTAGGTGACGCCGTGACCGCTGCAGCCCTGCGAGTAATAGATGTTGTCGCCCAGGCGCCCGACCTGTGGCAAGCGCGACAGGGTCAGCAGGAAGTTGCCGGTCCAGGCGTAGTCGATCTTCACGCCCTTGAGTTGCGGGAAAGCCTTGAGCATCTTCGGGCGGATGATCGCTTCGATGTTCGCCGGATCGCGAGCGCCGTAAACCACGCCGCCACCGAAGATCAAGCGCTTGTCGGCGGTCAGGCGATAGTAGTCGAGCAGATAGTTGCAGTCCTCTACGCAGTAGTCCTGCGGCAATAGCGCCTTCGCCAGCTCATCGCCCAGTGGCTCGGTAGTGATCACTTGAGTGCCGCACGGCATCGATTTGGCCGCCAGTTCCGGTACCAGATTACCGAGGTAGGCGTTGCCGGCGACGATGATGAACCTGGCCCTGACCTTGCCCTGCGGCGTATGCACAACCGGATTGGCGCCGCGCTCGATGCGCACGGCAGGTGATTGCTCATAGATGGTGCCGCCGAGAGACTCGACTGCCGCCGCTTCACCGAGCGCCAGATTCAGCGGATGAATGTGGCCGCCGCTCATATCGAGCATGCCACCGACGTACTGATCGCAGCCGACCACTTCGCGGATGCGGCGTTGATCCATCAGTTCCAGCTGGGTGTGGCCGAAGCGTTCCCACAGGCGCTTTTGCGATTCGAGGTGCCCCATTTGTTTGGCGGAAAGGGCGGCGAATACACCGCCGTCCTTCAGGTCGCACTGGATGTTGTATCTGGCCACGCGCTCGCGAATGATCCGGCCGCCTTCAAAGGCCATTTCGCCGAGCAGTTGCGCCTGCTTGGGGCCGACCGTGCGTTCAATGACGTCGATGTCGCGGCTATAGCTGTTGACGATCTGCCCACCGTTTCGGCCCGAGGCGCCAAAACCGACTTTCGCCGCTTCCAGCACGGTTACGCGAAAACCGTTCTCCAACAGGAACAGGGCGGACGACAGCCCGGTATACCCGGCGCCGATCACACAGACGTCCGTCTCCACATCATCCTGCAGCACAGGGCGTGGTGGTACGGCATTGGCCGACGCAGCGTAATAAGACTCTGGGTATTGGGTGTTCTCCATCCTGCCGCCTCTGTTTAATATATTTTACGAGTGCGTCGATCCTACCCGAGTTGAAAAACCTCCGCCAGCCAGCGGAAAATCTTCGTCGCTGAGGCGAAATTAAATATTTTGCATATTCATAGGGTTAGGTGAAAAAAAGGTGTTGACACCCCTCCGGAATTCCGTAGAATGCCGCCTCACAGCAGGCACGTAGCTCAGTTGGTTAGAGCACCACCTTGACATGGTGGGGGTCGTTGGTTCGAGTCCAATCGCGCCTACCAAACAAAATCCGCTCTGCTGGGCGGTCTAGAAGGGCTCACCGAAAGGTGGGCCCTTTTTTGTTGTCTGTGATTTGCGCAACGCTTGTTCCCGGTCCTTTCCGCTTCGTTCTGATCAGCTCTCCATTCATTACTGTTTGCGCAAAATGATCAAGCGCCATTTTGGTGCATTCTTCTTCCATTTCGTTGTTGAAAACACCTGAATATCCAAAGGCTTACAGCTCTTTTTCTCCAACCGGTTATCGAAAAAGCCTTGTTGCATGTTGGGAATTTAAGTAACATCCGTTCCGCGTTCACCACCACGGTTTATGCATTTTTAAATCCCAAGCTTCCATCAGCTGCTTGGGATTTTTTTTGCCTGCGATTTGGCGTTTGGGCGCCTATCCCTCCATCACCTCCAAGCGAGGCGCGGTTTTTTCGTCTACTACTGACTGGCCGATTTTCAACTCTTTATAAGGGAGTGCGTCGATGCTGAGTCAGTGGGTCCTTGCCGCTATTCATCTATTCGCGTTTGCCTTGGCTTTCTGGGCGGCGCTGACGCGCGGCACAGCTTTCCGAAAGCTCTCGGCGGGCACGGGAGAGGTCAAGTACGTTCTGCTCGCGGATAACTTGTGGGGGCTTTCAGCTTTGACGCTGCTTATCACCGGAGCGATGCGTGCTTTTGGTGGTTACGAGAAAGGCTCTGACTATTACCTGCATCAGCCGCTGTTTCATCTGAAGATGACGCTGTTCTTGCTGATCCTGCTGATGGAGCTGGCACCGATGATCACGCTGATCAAATGCCGCATCGCATCCTCGCGCGGTGCGGCGCTCGATAGCGGACGTGCGAAGTTGTACGCGCGAATCAGTCATGTTGAAGCGCTGCTGCTGATCCTGATGATGGTCGCGGCGACAGGCATGGCGCGTGGCGTGATATTCGCTTAGAAGGCGAAATTCGCCGTGCTCTATCGGAAACGTCCGACAGCCAGCTCCAGGAGTGAAAGGTAATATCGGCGCAAGAAAGGAGGGAGGGGCAAGTGAAAGGAGTCAGCATGCTTCAGGCGCCGTGCCCAGCGGGGTGAAATGCGGATGGCTAAACGGCGCGTGAATCTTTAGCCAGTCTTGCGCGACGGCAATAGGACTGGCTACGTAATGCAAAGTGGCTCAGGGCGTTTGCGGCTTGTCCGGAGCGGTCAGGCCGGCCTGGATGCGTTGGTAGATTTCTTCACGGTGCACTGCCACGTTTTTCGGAGCGTTGATACCGATGCGGACTTGTTGGCCGCTGACTCCGAGGATGGTGATCGTGATGTCATCACCAATGTTTATGCTTTCACCGACTTTGCGGGTGAGTATCAGCATGGTCTTCTCCTTGATTGCTTTGTAGGGCACCTGATTCAGACAGTGCAGAGGTCGGTGGTATCTATAGATTAGTGCGAAGTCTCACGGTTTGGGTGCCTCTTTCTGACGCGCAGAAGCGGCATTAATTCCCAGGGCGTAACTATACAGAGGCTGCAATCATCATTCTCGTTGTTTTGTGCCCATTTTGCGGGGCTCGCGAAGTATTTTTGAATGATAAGATCGCCGCTTTACGAATTCCGAGGGAAGCGTTGTGCGCAAATTGGTTTGGCTGGTAGCGGCACTGGCATTGGCAGGCTGCGGTGAAGGCAAGAATGTAGATGCGCCGAAGCCTGAGACGAAGGTCGCGGCAGCGCCGGCGGCCGCCGCGCCACAGTGGGATCTGGAAGTGCGTGGCGAGACTCCTCAGGCCGTCAGTGACCTGAGCGGCTGGTTGATCGAGCACGCTTTCGTTCCGACGGTCGTCAAGGACGGCAGCGGTAAAACACGAATTCTGATCGGTCCGTTCAATTCCCAGGCTGACGCCGAGGCGCGCAAGGTGCAGGTGGATGCGGCGTTGGTAAAAGCCAAAAAACAAAATATCGAGTCGGTGGTGATCGAGCATCCGCTAACGCCTTAAGCGAAGCGCCTTCAAAACACGCTGAACAGACATTAAAAAGGCCTCGAGCATAACGCTCGAGGCCTTTTTATTTGTGATGCAATCAGCCGCAGGCTTTCAGATTTACCGAGCCGACAAACTCGTTGCCGCGCCCCATCACGCACGCCACGCTCTGGTTGCGCTGACGTTCCCAATCCTGCACTGGATAGGTCTTGTCCCACGCTTCGTATAGCTGCCGATCCTGCTTCGACAGGCGCAGTCCGTATTGTTTGCTCATATAAAAATACGTGCGGGCGATCATGCCGCGAATCGAAGGGCGGGGCATGACCTTCTTGGCCTTGAAGTCGACCTGCGTCAGGCAGGAGCCGTACTGGCCGGACTGCACCGGCAACCAGCCATAGCTGAAATTGCTGCGGTCACCGTTGACCTCTCCAATGCTCGGCACCAGATTGTGCAAATCAGCTTCGGCCTTTTGATAAACCGGATCGTAACGCGTGCAATTCTTGCGTCCGCCTTGCTGCCAGCACTGCCGCTGATGGCCGATCTGCCAGGCCGGCACGATGTGCTCCCATTCGATTCTCGATGCACGCTTGGCGTTCTTGCGCGGCACATAGCCGCAAGCCTTCAGGTCGACCTTGTTGCCGGTGTACTTGCAGCCGCAGTAAAACTCGGTGGATTGCGGCGCATAAAGTTTCCACGCGGCTTTCTTGGCTTCGGAAAATGTACGTGGGGCGCCAGCCTGGGCGCCCATGGCGAAAAACAACAACAGCAAAGCAACACAGCGGACACTCATTGAGTCAATCTTCCTTCGGCACAACCCAAAAAATCTGCACGCCACCGTCATCGCGATAAGCGAGGGTAACGTTGTCGTTCTCGTCGATTTCCTCGAGCAAGCGCTCCCAGTCGTCCATCGGCTCATCCGGCAGACGGAAAATCAGTGCGGCTTTGGCTTTTTGTGCGGTGGGGGAATTGATGATTTTCTGAACGCGCATACCCATGCGTTCGTAAGCGTCAGGAGCAGCAGGAGAGGTGGCCACGAGGTTATCCTTATTAAGCTGTACGTGCATACAGTATTTAACTGTAGGCGATTTCGCAACTGCTTAAAATTCAAGAAAATCCTCTGACAGCGGGTTTCCGGTTTTGGTGTAGGGCTTGTCGAGATTTTTGTGGGAAAAGTATTGGAAGGGTGTAAGCGGGGCACCACCTGCCAAGCTGGCAGGTGATGCGCAATTGCCCGATCGAGACGTGATCAGGCGATGTTCAATCAGTATTCCCAGAACATCCGTTGCAGCTCTTTACTGTCGTTGGTCTTGGTCAGCGCGACCATCGCCAGGATGCGGGCTTTTTGCGGGTTCAGATCGTGAGCGACAACCCAGTCGTATTTGTCGTCAGGCTGTTCGGCGTTACGCAGGACAAAGCCGCCAGCGTTGACGTGGGACGAGCGAATGATCTGCACGCCATCCTTGCGCAGCGCTTGCAGGGATGGAACCACACGAGAGGATACCGAACCGTTGCCAGTGCCGGCGTGGATGATGGCTTTGGCGCCGGCTTGCGCCAGTGCCTTGTAGGCGGTATCGCTGACGTTGCCGTAGGAGTAGGCAATTTCTACGTCAGGCAGGCTCTTGATGTTTTTGATGTCGAATTCCGAATCCATGGTGTGACGCTTGGCCGGCAGGCGGAACCAGTAGGATTTGCCTTCGACCACCATGCCCAGCGGGCCCCAAGCACTTTTGAATGCTTCGGTCTTGATGTTGATCATTTTGCTGACGTCGCGACCGGACTGGATCTCGTCGTTCATGGTCACCAGCACGCCTTTGCCGCGCGCTTCTTTGCTGCTCGCCACGGCGACGGCGTTGTACAGGTTGAGCATGCCGTCTGCCGACATGGCAGTGCCCGGACGCATCGAACCTACGACGATGATCGGCTTGTCGGTTTTCTCGACCAGGTTCAGGAAGTACGCGGTTTCTTCGAGGGTGTCGGTGCCGTGGGTGATAACGATGCCGTCGACGTCCTTGCTGTCAGCCAGTTCGGAAACGCGACGACCCAATTGCAGCAGGTTGTCGTTGGTGATGCTTTCCGAAGCGATCTGCATGACTTGTTCGCCACGCACGTTAGCCAGTTTGCTCAGCTCGGGAATGCCGGCAATCAGTTGCTCGATACCGACTTTCGCTGCCTGGTAAGTGGCGCTGTTGGCGGCACTGGCGCCAGCGCCGGCGATGGTACCGCCGGTGGCGAGAACAACGACGTTGGCCAGTTTGGTCTGGGTTTCGACTTCTTTTGCCTGAAGGGCAGTAGGCAGGAGCAGGAGGAGGGCCAATGCGCCCGGAATCAAGGTATTGAAAGCAGATTTCATTATTTTTCTCTCTAGTCGTGAGACGGTGCTGATGCAGGTTCATCTAGATGCGCCCCAAGCCGATCTGAATGCTTGAGGTGCAAGGACGGGAGCAGGATTCATACCATGCGTAATGTGCTGGCGGAAAATGTTTAACCCGATGATTTAAATCAATATTTGTCGGTGGCTGGAGCATCGTTGAGGACCCAGCCATCCGGGATTCCGAACGACAGCGGGATTCTTGTTCGGCTCGCCGATAGGCAATCTCTGAAAAGCCAGGCGGGAGACAAATCCCTGCTAAAGAAATGTGCTGCCAGGCCGATGCGTCCTCAAGGAAACCAAATCTTAGGAGTTCACATGTCATTGACGGTCGGTTTTGCCAATCCCGCTGCAGTCACCATCGGCGGTAAAACTGCAGCGACTATCAACACCCTGAATGACGCGACCAATGAGGCATCGGCGCAGGCGCTGGGTACCGAGAAGACTGAGAAGAATCAGGTCAGAACCGGTGGTGGTCCTGTGCAGGAAAACAGTGAAACCGAGGCTGACAGCAATCTCAGCATTACCGTCAAGACACTGCTCAAGCGGATGAAGGAGTTGCAAAAACAACTTCAGGAGCAGCAGCAACAACTGGCTGCGGCTCAGGCCGCAAGCTATCCGACTCCCGAAGCGAAATCCCAGGCAGTGATGTCGATTCAGGGCCAGATCGCGCAAACCAGCGCCGCACTGGCGGAAGTGGCGGGTGCGTTGGTCAAGGAGATGTCGAAAAGCGCTCCCAGCGGCGGCTTGGTCAACACGACTGCCTGAAGCGCCAAATTGCCAATTCGGCGATTCGGCCTACAACAAAAGACGATTTCTGATTGTTGACAAATGTCGGCGGGATTCTCATAGTTCGGTCTACGCAAACGTTTGCGCGGCTTGGAAGGGATTTTCTCCCGGAGCCGTGACGTAGCTTACGTCAGCGCAAACGTTGCTCACAATAATCATAAGATCGGAGTGAACCCATGAAGCTGCCATTCGCCGCACGTCTTCTTGCTGTCGCTATGCTGGCTGCCACAGCCGCCGCACTACCTGTCTCCTCGGCATTCGCCGAATCTGTAGAAAAGCCCAAAGTCGCGCTGGTCATGAAATCCTTGGCAAACGAATTCTTCCTGACCATGGAAGACGGCGCCAAGGCCTACCAGAAAGAACACTCCGCCGATTTCGATCTGATCTCCAACGGCATCAAGGACGAAACCGACACCGCCGGCCAGACTCGCATCGTCGAACAGATGATACTGGCCAAGGTGAATGCACTGGTGATCGCGCCTTCTGACTCCAAAGCCATGGTGCCGGTTATCAAGAAGGCCGTAGACGCCGGTATCACGGTGATCAACATCGACAACCAGCTCGATCCCGCCGTAGTCAAAAGCAAAAACATCAACGTGCCTTTCGTAGGTCCGGACAACCGCAAGGGTGCACGTCTGGTCGGCGAATACCTGGCCAAGCAACTGAAGGCGGGCGACGAGGTCGGCATCATCGAAGGCGTGTCCACCACCACCAACGCGCAGGCACGCACGGCCGGCTTCAAGGACGCGATGGAAGCCGCGCAGATCAAAGTGGTCTCGCTGCAATCCGGTGATTGGGAAATCGACAAGGGCAACAAGGTTGCCGCTTCGATCCTCAGTGAATACCCCGATGTCAAAGCACTGCTGGCCGGTAACGACAGCATGGCGGTCGGCGCCGTTTCCGCAGTCCGTGCCGCTGGCAAGGCAGGGCAGGTAAAAGTCGTCGGTTACGACAACATCAATGCGATCAAGCCAATGCTCAAGGACGGTCGTGTGCTGGCGACGGCTGACCAGTTTGCAGCCAAGCAGGCCGTGTTCGGCATCGAAACCGCACTGAAGATCATCAAAGGCGAGAAAGTCGACAGCGGTGCCAACGGCGTGATCGAAACACCGGTCGAACTGGTCACCCAGTAAGTCATCTGGCGACACAACGGCGCTCGTCCGTCCGGGCGAGCGCATGGAGATTTCTATGTCAGTTTCCGCCCCGAACGCTGTCCTCTCGGTCAGCGGTATCGGCAAGACCTATGCGCAACCGGTGCTCACCGGCATCGATCTGACGCTGATGCGCGGTGAAGTACTGGCGCTGACCGGCGAAAACGGTGCCGGCAAAAGTACCCTGTCGAAGATCATTGGTGGTCTGGTCACGCCAACCACCGGCCAGATGCAATTCCACGGCAAGGACTATCGTCCGGGCAGCCGTACCCAGGCTGAAGAGCTTGGCGTGCGCATGGTCATGCAAGAACTCAATCTGTTGCCGACGCTGTCGGTGGCGGAAAACCTGTTTCTGGATAATCTGCCGAGCAGCGCGGGTTGGATCAGCCGCAAGCAGTTGCGCAAGGCGGCGATCGAAGCCATGGCGCAAGTCGGCCTCGATGCGATCGATCCGGACACGCTGGTCGGCGAACTCGGTATCGGCCATCAGCAGATGGTCGAAATCGCGCGCAACCTGATCGGCGATTGCCACGTGCTGATCCTTGATGAGCCGACCGCGATGCTCACGGCGCGCGAAGTCGAAATGCTCTTCGAGCAGATCACCCGATTGCAGGCTCGCGGCGTTTCCATCATCTATATCTCTCATCGTCTCGAAGAACTGGCGCGGGTGGCGCAGCGTATTGCTGTGCTGCGTGACGGCAATCTGGTCTGCGTCGAGCCGATGGCCAACTACAACAGCGAGCAACTGGTCACCTTGATGGTCGGTCGCGAACTGGGTGAACACATCGACATGGGGCCGCGCAAGATCGGCGCTCCGGCGCTGACGGTCAACGGCCTGACGCGTTCGGACAAAGTCCGCGACGTCTCCTTCGAAGTGCGTGCCGGGGAGATTTTCGGCATTTCCGGATTGATCGGGGCAGGGCGCACGGAATTGCTGCGGCTGATATTCGGTGCCGATGCTGCCGACAGCGGCACCATCGCGCTCGGCTCGCCGGCCAAGGTCGTGAGTGTCCGCTCGCCAGTGGATGCCGTACGCAACGGCATTGCGCTGATCACCGAGGATCGCAAGGGCGAAGGGCTGCTGCTCAGTCAGTCGATCAGCGCCAACATCGCCTTGGGCAACATGCCGGAAATCTCCAGTGGTGGTTTCGTCAACAACGGCGACGAAATTTCCCTGGCGCAGCGTCAGATCGAAGCCATGCGTATCCGCAGTTCTAGCCCGACGCAGCTGGTCTCGGAACTGTCCGGCGGCAATCAGCAGAAGGTCGTGATCGGCCGCTGGCTGGAGCGCGACTGTTCGGTACTGCTGTTCGACGAGCCGACTCGCGGGATTGATGTCGGCGCCAAGTTCGATATTTACGGTTTGCTCGGTGAGTTGACCCGCCAGGGCAAGGCGTTGGTCGTGGTGTCCAGTGACTTGCGCGAATTAATGCTGATCTGCGATCGGATCGGCGTGCTTTCGGCGGGACGTCTGATCGACACCTTCGAGCGCGACAGCTGGACCCAGGATGATTTGCTTGCCGCCGCTTTCGCCGGCTACCAGAAACGTGATGCGTTGCTCAATGAAGCAGCGCCTAGGGATCTCCCATGAAAACTGCATCTTCTGCCAGTAAACGTAGTGGCAATTTCTTTGGCCTGGGTACTTATCTGGGCCTGGCCGGTGCCTTGCTGGCGATGATTGCGCTGTTCTCGGTCCTGAGCAGCCATTTTCTCTCGTACAACACTTTCAGCACCCTGGCCAACCAGATTCCCGACCTGATGGTGCTGGCGGTAGGCATGACCTTTGTGCTGATCATCGGCGGCATCGATTTGTCCGTCGGCTCGGTCCTCGCGCTGGCCGCATCGACGGTCAGCGTTGCGATTCTCGGCTGGGGCTGGAGCGTTTTGCCAGCGGCGCTGCTCGGAATGGCGGTGGCGGCTCTGGCCGGGACCATCACTGGCTCGATCACCGTGGCCTGGCGGATTCCGTCGTTCATCGTCTCCCTCGGCGTGCTGGAAATGGCCCGCGGTGTGGCGTATCAGATGACCGGGTCGCGCACTGCCTACATTGGCGATGCGTTCGCCTGGCTGTCGAATCCGATCGCGTTCGGCATTTCCCCGTCGTTCATCATCGCTTTGTTGGTTATCTTCATCGCGCAGGCAGTTTTGACCCGCACGGTTTTCGGCCGCTACCTGATCGGCATCGGCACCAACGAAGAAGCCGTGCGGCTGGCCGGGATCAATCCCAAGCCCTACAAGATTCTGGTGTTCAGCCTTATGGGCCTGCTGGCGGGCATTGCCGCTCTGTTTCAGATTTCGCGTCTGGAGGCGGCTGACCCGAACGCAGGTTCGGGCCTGGAACTGCAAGTGATCGCAGCGGTGGTAATCGGCGGCACCAGCCTGATGGGCGGGCGCGGTTCGGTGATCAGCACTTTCTTTGGTGTGTTGATCATTTCCGTGCTCGCGGCCGGTCTCGCGCAGATTGGTGCGACGGAGCCGACCAAGCGCATCATCACCGGTGCGGTAATCGTTATCGCTGTGGTGCTCGACACCTATCGCAGTCAACGCGCCACTCGTCGGGGCTGAACCATGGCAACGATCAAGGATGTAGCGGCGCTCGCGGGCATTTCCTACACGACCGTGTCGCACGTGGTGAACAACACCCGCCCGGTCAGTCAGGAAGTGCGGCGCAAAGTCGAGGCGGCGATCAAGAGCCTCGACTACGTGCCCAGTGCCGTGGCGCGCTCGCTGAAAGCCAAAACCACGGCGACCATCGGCCTGCTGGTGCCTAACAGCCTCAACCCGTACTTCGCTGAATTGGCGCGCGGAATCGAGGATTACTGCGAGCGCAACGGCTATTGCGTGATCCTCTGTAACTCCGACGACAACCCGGACAAGCAGCGCAGCTATTTGCGTGTGTTGCTGGAAAAGCGCATCGACGGTTTGATCGTCGCCTCCGCCGGCGGTGACAGTGGTCTGGCGCAAGGGCTGGCGGGCGTGAAGACGCCGATGGTCATCGTCGACCGGGGCCTGGAAGGTGTAAATGCCGATCTGGTGCGCATCGACCACGAATACGGCGCTTATCTGGCAACCCGTCACCTGCTCGAGTTGGGGCATCGCGACATCGCCACGATCGGCGGTCCGGCCAGTACCAGCGTGGCGCAAATGCGTCAGGCCGGTTATTGCCGAGCGCTGCAAGAGGCGGGAATCGAGGTACGCGAAGAGCGCATGCTGGAAAGCGACTTCACCAGCACCGGCGGTTACAACGCCGCTGCCCGGCTGCTTGAAAGCAATCCGCCCAGTGCGATTTTTGCCGGCAACGACATGATTGGCATCGGTGTGCTGCGTGCGGCGGCTGAACGTAATGTCCGGGTCCCGGCCGAGCTGTCAGTGATCGGCTTCGATGACATTCAGATGAGTCGTTATGTCTATCCGGCGCTGACCACGGTCGGCCAGTCGATCCTGCAACTGGGCGAGATGGCCGCCGAAGTGCTGTTGCGCAGAATTGCTGCGCCGGACTCGGGTACCGATCAACGCATCGTGACCCCGAGCATTGTCCTGCGCGAGTCGACCGCGCCGCTGTCCGGCGTGTTCACCGAATATCGCTGAAACCGAATTGATGAGTAGTGATGTATGCCAGCAAATGTAGTGGTAATAGGCAGCCTGAACATGGACCTGGTCACCCGGGCGCCACGGCTGCCGCGCGGCGGTGAAACGCTGATTGGTCATTCCTTTGCCACGGTGTCTGGCGGCAAGGGCGCCAATCAGGCGGTTGCTGCTGCTCGTCTGGGCGCGCAGGTGGCGATGATCGGTTGCGTCGGAAATGACGACTACGGTGTGCGATTGCGCGATGCCTTGCTCGCCGAGCACATCGACTGCCAGGCTGTCAGCGTCGTAGAGGATTCCAGTGGCGTGGCGCTGATTGTGGTGGATGACAACAGCCAGAACGCCATTGTGATTGTCGCCGGTGCCAACGGCGCGATGATGCCAGCAGTGATCGACCGTTTTGACGCGGTTTTACAGGCCGCCGATGTAGTGATCTGTCAGCTCGAGATTCCCGATGCGACGGTCGGGCATGCGCTCAAGCGTGCACGTGAACTGGGCAAGACCGTCATCCTCAATCCGGCGCCGGCGAGCCGTCCTTTGCCGGCAGACTGGTTCGCGGCGATCGACTATCTGATTCCCAACGAGAGCGAAGCGGCCGCATTGAGCGGGCTCGCTGTCGACTCGCTGCAGTCGGCAGAAACGGCTGCCACCCAATTGATTGCCATGGGCGCCGGTAAAGTCATTGTCACGTTGGGCGCGCAGGGTTCGTTGTTCGCCAATGGCAAGGGCTTCGAACACTTCCCCGCGCCGACCGTGAAGGCGGTCGATACCACGGCCGCAGGCGACACCTTTGTCGGCGGTTTCGCCGCAGCGCTGGCCAATGGCAAATCCGAGGACGAGGCGATCCGCTACGGTCAGATCGCCGCTGCACTGTCGGTTACCCGTGCCGGTGCACAACCGTCGATTCCAACCATGTCCGAAGTACAGGCGTTCAAACCCGCATGAAAAAGACTCCTCTGCTTAACGTCGCGCTGTCGCGATTGATCGCTTCGCTTGGCCACGGTGACATGGTCGTGATTGGCGATGCCGGTTTGCCCGTGCCACCGGGTGTCGAGCTGATTGATCTGGCGCTGACCCATGGCATCCCTGATTTCGTCAGCACGCTGAAAGTTGTACTCAGCGAGATGCAGGTGGAAAGCCATGTGTTGGCCAAAGAGATCTTCGATAAGCAGCCCTCGGCGCTGGCCGATCTGGACGCGTTGAACGAAGAGGGCGCGCTGGGCCGTAGGGATCTGCTCACCCACGAGCAGTTCAAGGTGCTTAGCCGACAAGCCAGGGCGATCATTCGTACAGGAGAATGTCAGCCGTACTGCAACATCGTTCTGGTCGCCGGGGTTACATTCTGATTTCCGATCTCACCTGCACAAGGAATGCGCTATGCAACGCTATGCTGAAAAACTCCATCAACTGCTTCGGGGTCTGCTGCTTTTGTCCGTGATAACTGCGACCGGCGCTCAGGCGGCGGAAAAGATCGACCTGATCATCGACACCGATCCGGGCGCTGACGACGTGGTCGCCTTGCTCTTTGCCCTCGCTTCGCCGGATGAGTTGAATATCCGAGCCTTGACCACCGTCGCTGGCAACGTGCGCCTGGACAAGACTTCGCGTAACGCGCGGCTGGCTCGCGAATGGGCAGGGCGCGAAGACGTGCCGGTTTACGCTGGCGCACCGAAGCCACTGATGCGCACGCCGATTTACGCCGAGAACATTCATGGCAAGGAAGGCTTGTCGGGCGTGACGGTTCACGAGCCGAAGAAAGGCCTGGCGAAAGGAAATGCGGTCAATTATCTGATCGACACTCTTAAATCGGCCAAACCCCACAGCATCACCATCGCCATGCTCGGCCCGCAGACCAACCTGGCTCTGGCGTTGATCCAGGAGCCGGAGATCGTTCAGGGCATCAAGGAAGTGGTGATCATGGGCGGGTCGCATTTCAACGGTGGCAACATCACCCCTGTGGCTGAATTCAACCTGTTCGCTGATCCGCAGGCTGCCGAGGTGGTGCTCAAGAGCGGGGTGAAACTCACCTATCTGCCGCTGGACGTGACCCACAAGATCCTGACCAGCGATGCACGCCTGAAGCAGATCGCCGCGCTGAACAACAATGCGAGCAAGATCGTCGGCGACATTCTCAACGAATACATCAAGGGCGATATGGAGCACTACGGCATTCCCGGCGGCCCGGTGCATGACGCCACCGTTGTGGCGTATCTGCTCAAGCCTGAGTTGTTTACCGGTCGGGCGGTCAACGTCGTGGTGGATAGCCGTGAAGGACCGACATTCGGCCAGACCATCGTTGACTGGTATGACGGCTTGAAAGCACCGAAGAATGCATTCTGGGTCGAAAATGGCGACGCCCAGGGATTCTTTGATCTGCTGACCGAGCGCCTGAAACGCCTGAAATAAGTCGTCGACCCGCAGGCAGTTTGCCTGCGGGTTTTCACTGCGGCTGTTCGGCCTGGCCGATCGGATAGCGTTCGAATACCTGATTGATAAAATGCTGCGCCGCTTCTATCCCCAACTCTTTGACCAGTAAATCGATGCCGATCAGCGCCAGTTCTTCCGTCGTGCCGGGGCTGTAAGAGCTGTGTCCTTCGGCCCATTTGGCGTTGATGGCGGCGTCGATGCTTACACTGGTCATGGGAGGCTCGAAAGGTCAGGATGTCTGTTTTTCGAGTTAACCATTTTGCGCGGCGTTTGGCACTGCGACTTAGGCATGAGCGCAGCGCTATGCGACACTTGGTCTTTTCCGGCTTACCAAGGACCCTGTTGTGCAGATCGATCTGAATAGCCCTGACGGCCTCACACTCGATGCAGTGCGCCAATTGCTCGCCTCGGCCAGTGACGACGTACACAACCAATTGCGCGTAACCAAAGACGGCATCGCCTATCTGTCCACCATGACCGGTGGGCAGGATATCGGCGGTCTTCTTTTTCGCCTGGAAACCTGGGCAAAGGGCTCGGGCTATGTTGGTAACGTCGCAGCCAGTGATGAAGTCTGGGTGATGCAGATTTTCAACGCGCTCAAGGACAACTGGCCGAATCCGCCGTATGACTACATCGACGTATATTGAGGTCGTTAATATTCAGTCACGATTGTTTGCTGAGTCGCCGCGCGCAGCTCAGGCACACTCGGCATTTTTCCGCTCGTGGGGCAGGGCATGGCTTGAGCCTTGAAACCAAACGCCGCATTGGCGGTCGCACGATCTCTGCTTAAACATTTGAAAACAAGGAGGCTTCATGCCTTTGAAGTTCGCGACACTGGGTGCACTGATGGCCGCTGCGCTGTTGGCTGGTTGCAGCACAACCTCCAGCGAGTCGGCAAAGGAACCCGTGGCTGCTGAATCGGGGAACAGCCGCTGCGAAGCATCGGCAGCGCAATTCGCCATCGGCAAGAAGGCATCCCCTGAATTGCTGGATCAGGCACGTGCGAAGGCTGGGGCGCAAAATGCGCGCTTCCTCAAGCCAAACGACATGATCACCCTGGAATACCGCTCCGATCGCCTGAATCTGAACACCGACAACAACCTGGTGGTTACCCGCGTCAATTGCGGCTGAACACTTTGTTCAAGACATAAAAAACCCCGTCACTTGGACGGGGTTTTTTTAGTGCACCGAGAAATTACTCTGGGCGAACCTGTGCAGCTTGCATACCCTTTTGGCCTTTCTCAGCCACGAAAGAGACGGTCTGGCCTTCTTTCAAGCTTTTGAAACCGTCGGATTCGATAGCTTTGAAGTGTACGAACAGGTCGTCACCGCCACCTTGAGGAGTGATGAAGCCGAAGCCTTTTTCATCGTTGAACCATTTAACGGTGCCGGTTTGGCGATTAGACATGGTGTATCTCCAAGAAACATATATTTTCAGTAGTACTGTGCTGCTCAGGCCAACTGGGCACACCCGGGTATCATAGTCGAAATGTTCGCTTTGGGAGCCCCCCGGACGCGCTGTTTGCCAATCAGTCGTGTTTTCTTTACCACCCGTCTCTGCTGAAAGCCCCGGTTTGAAAGGCTTTCAGCGAAACGTAAAGACGATAAAAAAACCTGTAAAACCTGCATAAATCGTCTGAAAAGGCTCATTTCCAGCACTTTTTTCCGCCTTTCAGCCGATATTAATACCCGATTTTCTTATTTTTTCGGGGCGGTATTTGCCTTGCATTTGGCGATCTGGCCAAGGGCTTTCTGTTGCAATTCAGGAGTCGCCTTGTTGTCCATCAGCGCCTGAATGTCGCTGGCCGGATAGGACTTGATGGCGTCAGCTCCGCAAGCGCAGTGGGATTTCGCCGCTGCAGCACCGATTTGCTGGGTCGCAGCCTGAGTGCACTGGGCCATGTACTTTTCGCGCTCGCCTTTCGGCCAGTCGGCATGGGCGCTCAGTGGCAGCAGCAGAACGACGGGGGCGACGATGGCGAATAAGCTTTTCAGACGCATGCGAGGATGCTCCTTGTGGGTCAATGTCTTGTTATCTGAGGGCGCAAGGGCCGATCAAGTTCAGCACTCTGGCATAAAATCGGACATTTCGCCTTCTGCCAAATCAGGGCGTGAGCGACCGCTCATCTGTGCTAGCATGCCGGGCTCAAGCGTTCTCAGGCTTCGGATGACCTTCAGTCCCGAAGCGGTCGGCGTGCGAATTTTTCCGATTTGAATCCCAGTCACTCTGGTTCGGTTTTCCGGTTGGCCGCAAGGCTCCTGCCGCTGTAAGGCAGGCGTTCGTCATTGAATGGCCTGGATCGGATCTTGTACTGGCTCATCCCAACCCACGTGACCTTTGGTAGGGGTCACCACTAGGAGAGGAGGCGCCATGCCAACTATTACTCTTCCCGACGGCAGTCAACGTTCATTCGATCACCCGGTTTCCGTAGCCGAGGTCGCCGCATCCATTGGTGCAGGTCTGGCCAAGGCCACGCTCGCCGGCAAGGTCAATGGCCAACTGGTCGACGCCAGCGACATCATCAGCAGCGACGCGACCCTGCAAATCATTACGCCAAAGGATGAAGAGGGGCTGGAGATCATTCGCCACTCTTGCGCGCACCTGGTTGGCCACGCGGTCAAACAGCTGTACCCGACCGCGAAGATGGTCATCGGCCCGGTCATCGATGAAGGCTTCTATTACGACATCGCCTACGAGCGTCCTTTCACGCCGGAAGACATGGCGGCCATCGAACAGCGCATGCAGCAGCTGATCGAGAAGGATTACGACGTCATCAAGAAAGTCACTCCGCGCGCCGAAGTGATCGAAGTGTTCAAGGCCCGTGGCGAAGACTACAAGCTGCGCCTGGTCGAAGACATGCCGAACGAGCAGGCCATGGGTCTGTACTATCACGAAGAATACGTCGACATGTGCCGCGGTCCGCACGTGCCGAACACGCGTTTCCTGAAATCCTTCAAGCTGACCAAGCTGTCGGGCGCCTACTGGCGTGGCGACGCCAAGAACGAGCAGTTGCAGCGCGTTTACGGCACTGCCTGGGCCGACAAGAAGCAACTGGCGGCATACATCCAGCGCATCGAAGAAGCCGAGAAGCGCGATCACCGCAAGATCGGCAAGCGCCTGGGCCTGTTCCACACTCAGGAAGAGTCGCCGGGCATGGTGTTCTGGCACCCGAATGGCTGGACTCTGTATCAGGTGCTCGAGCAGTACATGCGCAAGATCCAGCGCGACAACGGCTACCTTGAGATCAAGACTCCTCAAGTCGTCGACCGCAGCCTGTGGGAGAAATCCGGGCACTGGGCCAACTATGCCGACAACATGTTCACCACTCAGTCGGAAAACCGCGACTACGCCATCAAGCCGATGAACTGCCCGTGCCACGTGCAGGTGTTCAATCAGGGCCTGAAAAGCTACCGTGAGTTGCCGATGCGTCTGGCCGAGTTCGGTGCTTGCCACCGTAACGAGCCGTCGGGTGCGTTGCACGGCATCATGCGCGTGCGAGCGTTCACTCAGGACGACGCGCACATTTTCTGCACCGAAGAGCAGATGCAGGCCGAGTCCGCTGCGTTCATCAAACTGACCATGGACGTCTATCGCGATTTCGGCTTTACCGAAGTCGAGATGAAGCTGTCCACTCGTCCGGAAAAACGTGTCGGCTCCGATGAGCTGTGGGATCGCGCTGAAGCAGCATTGGCTGCAGCCCTTGATTCTGCTGGCCTGCCGTACGATCTGCAGCCGGGCGAGGGTGCTTTCTACGGGCCGAAGATCGAGTTCTCGCTGAAAGATTGTCTCGGTCGAGTCTGGCAGTGTGGTACCTTGCAGCTCGATTTTAACCTGCCTGTCCGTTTGGGCGCTGAATACGTCTCTGAAGACAACAGCCGCAAACACCCGGTGATGTTGCACCGCGCGATCCTCGGTTCGTTCGAGCGTTTCGTCGGGATTCTGATCGAGCACTACGAAGGTGCCTTCCCTGCGTGGCTCGCGCCAACCCAGGCGGTGATCATGAATATCACTGATAAACAGGCAGATTTTGTTGCAGAGGTTGAAAAAACTCTCAACGAAAGCGGATTTCGTGCCAAGTCCGACTTGAGAAATGAAAAGATCGGCTTTAAAATCCGCGAGCATACTTTGCTCAAGGTTCCCTATCTTTTGGTTATCGGAGATAAGGAAGTCGAGATGCAGACTGTCGCTGTGCGTACTCGTGAAGGTGCTGACCTGGGCTCGATGCCCGTCGCCCAGTTCGCTGAGTTTCTCGCGCAAGCGGTTTCCCGGCGTGGTCGCCCAGATTCGGAGTAATTATTATTAAGCGTGAAATGAGACAAGATAAACGAGCTGCACCGAAAGCCCCGATCAACGAGAATATCTCGGCACGCGAGGTTCGGTTAATTGGCGCTGATGGCGAGCAGATTGGCATCGTCTCGATTGATGAAGCGCTTCGTATCGCTGAAGAAGCAAAGCTTGATCTGGTGGAAATTTCCGCAGATGCAGTCCCGCCTGTTTGCCGGGTGATGGACTACGGCAAGTCGATCTTCGAGAAGAAGAAGCAGATTGCCGCGGCGAAGAAAAACCAGAAGCAGATTCAGGTTAAAGAAATCAAGTTTCGTCCAGGGACGGAGGAAGGGGATTACCAGGTAAAACTGCGCAACCTGGTACGTTTCCTGAGTGACGGGGACAGGGCCAAGGTATCCTTGCGATTCCGCGGCCGTGAGATGGCCCACCAGGAGCTGGGGATGGAACTCCTCAAGCGGGTTGAACAAGACCTGCTCGAGTACGGTTCGGTCGAACAGCATCCTAAGATGGAAGGACGCCAGCTGATCATGGTCATCGCCCCGAAAAAGAAGAAGTAATCAACAGGGCACGGCAGGCCTTCTGATTATGTTTATCAACTGAATGCGGAGTATCCGAACATGCCAAAAATGAAAACCAAAAGTGGTGCTGCCAAGCGGTTTCTGAAAACTGCTAACGGCATCAAGCACAAGCACGCTTTCAAGAGCCACATCCTGACTAAAATGTCGACCAAGCGTAAGCGTCAACTGCGCGGTAGCAGCTTGCTGCATCCGTCTGACGTGGCAAAAGTCGAGCGCATGCTGCGCCTTCGTTAATTTAGTCAAGAATAGAGGAAGTAACTCATGGCTCGTGTAAAGCGTGGCGTCATTGCCCGTAAGCGTCACAAAAAAATTCTGAAACTTGCTAAAGGCTACTACGGCGCACGCTCCCGCGTATTCCGTGTTGCCAAGCAAGCGGTAATCAAGGCAGGCCAGTACGCCTACCGTGACCGTCGTCAGAAAAAACGTCAGTTCCGCGCTCTGTGGATCGCTCGTATCAACGCTGGTGCTCGTGTTAACGGTCTGTCCTACAGCCGTTTCATCGCTGGCCTGAAAAAAGCGTCCATCGAGATCGACCGCAAGGTTCTGGCTGATCTGGCAGTGAACGAAAAAGCGGCGTTTGCTGCGATTGTCGAGAAAGCTAAAGCCACCTTGGCTTAAGTACCCCCGACAGTCACCCGGCCTCACCTCTGTGGGGTCAGGTGTTAAACGTCATAAATAGGGGAAGAGCCTTCAAGCTCTTCCCCTATTTTGTATCTGGAGTCTGTACATGGAAAACCTGGATGCGCTGGTCTCTCAAGCACTAGAGGCTGTGCAAAGCGCTGAAGATATCAATGCCCTGGAGCAAATCCGGGTTCAATACCTTGGCAAGAAGGGCGAATTGACTCAGGTGATGAAGACCCTGGGGAATCTGCCGGCAGAGGAGCGTCCGCAAGTCGGTGCGCTGATCAACGTTGCCAAGGAACGTGTTACAGGCGTTCTCAATGCGCGCATGGCATTGTTTGAAGAAGCCGAGCTGGCTGCCAAACTGTCTGCCGAATCCATCGACGTGACGTTGCCGGGCCGTGGCCAGACCTCTGGCGGTCTGCACCCGGTCACCCGGACTCTGGAGCGCGTTGAGCAGTTCTTCACCCGCATTGGCTACGGCATTGCCGAAGGCCCAGAGGTCGAAGACGACTACCACAACTTTGAAGCGCTCAACATCCCAGGCCATCACCCGGCCCGGTCGATGCATGACACCTTCTATTTCAATGCCAACATGTTGCTGCGCACCCATACCTCCCCGGTACAGGTCCGCACCATGGAATCCAAGCAGCCGCCGATCCGCATCGTCTGCCCGGGCCGCGTCTATCGCAGCGACTCCGATATCACCCATTCGCCGATGTTCCACCAGGTCGAAGGCCTGCTGGTTGATCGCGATATCAATTTTGCCGATCTCAAAGGCACCATCGAAGAATTCCTGCGGGTGTTCTTCGAGAAAGAACTGGCCGTGCGTTTTCGCCCTTCGTACTTCCCCTTCACCGAGCCATCCGCTGAAGTCGATATGGAATGCGTGATGTGCAGCGGCAAAGGCTGCCGCGTCTGCAAGCAGACCGGCTGGCTGGAAGTGATGGGCTGCGGCATGGTTCACCCGAACGTGCTGCGCATGTCCGGCATCGATCCGGAAGAGTTCTCCGGATTTGCCTTCGGCATGGGTGTCGAGCGTCTGGCCATGCTCCGTTACGGCGTGAACGACTTGCGTCTGTTCTTCGACAACGACTTGCGGTTCCTCGCGCAATTTCGCTAGTCGTAACGAATTCTTAGGAGAGCAGGATGAAATTCAGTGAACAATGGCTGCGTGGCTGGGTTAGCCCGCAGGTAGATCGCGATGAGCTGGTTGCTCGTCTGTCGATGGCCGGTCTTGAGGTCGATAGCGTTACGCCGGCCGCCGGTGTCTTCAGTGGTGTTGTGGTGGGCGAGGTGCTGAGCACCGAGCAGCATCCGGACGCCGACAAGTTGCGCGTATGCCAGGTCAGCAATGGCGCGGAAACCTTCCAGGTCGTGTGCGGTGCGCCAAATGTGCGCCCGGGCCTGAAGATTCCGTTCGCCATGATCGGTGCCGAACTGCCGGGCGACTTCAAGATCAAGAAGGCCAAGCTGCGTGGCGTCGAGTCGAACGGCATGCTGTGCTCGCAGGCAGAGCTGCAGGTCGGTGAGGGCAACGACGGTCTGATGGAGCTGCCGGCCGATGCGCCGGTGGGCGAAGATTTCCGTGTGTATCTGGATCTGGAAGACGCCAGCATCGAGGTCGACCTGACCCCGAACCGTGGCGACTGCCTGTCCCTGGCCGGTCTGGCCCGTGAAGTCGGCGCGCTGTACGCCGTGCCGGTAACCCGTCCTGTGGTCGCTGCGGTTGCAGCGGTACACGACGAAGTCCGTTCGGTCGAGGTGCTGGCCCCGGCGGCCTGCCCACGTTACTTGGGTCGGGTCATCCGTAACGTCGACCTGTCCAAGCCAACTCCGCTGTGGATGGTTGAACGTCTGCGTCGCGCTGACGTGCGCAGCATCGACGCTGCCGTCGACATCACCAACTACGTGATGCTCGAGCTCGGCCAACCGCTGCACGCTTTCGATCTCGCCGAAATCAATGGCGGCATTCGTGTGCGCATGGCTGAAGAGGGCGAGAAGCTGGTTCTGCTTGATGGTCAGGAAGTCAGCCTGCGTAGCGATACGCTGGTCATCGCTGACCACACTCGTGCACTGGCGATCGCCGGTGTCATGGGTGGCGAGCACAGCGGTGTTTCCGCGACCACCCGTGATGTGTTCCTCGAATCTGCGTTCTTCGATCAGATTGCGGTTGCCGGCAAGGCACGTTCTTACGGCTTGCATACCGACGCTTCGCATCGCTACGAGCGTGGCGTTGACTGGCAGCTGGCACGTGAAGCCATGGAGCGCGCCACTGGCCTGCTGCTGGAAATCACTGGCGGCGAAGCTGGTCCGATCATCGAGACCGTCAGCGAGCAACATCTGCCATCGATTGCACCGATCACTCTGCGCGCTCAGCGCATCACTCAGATGCTCGGCATGGAGATGGATTCGGCACAGGTCGAGCGTCTGCTCAGTGCCTTGGGCCTGAGCATTACCGCTGACGGCGAAGGTCAATGGCGCGTTGAAGTGCCAAGCCATCGCTTCGATATCAGCCTGGAAGTCGACCTGATCGAAGAGCTGGCTCGTCTGTACGGTTACAACCGTCTGCCGGTTCGCTACCCGCAAGCGCGTCTGGCGCCACAAGCCAAGGCCGAAGCGCGTAGTGATCTGCCTGAGCTGCGTCGTCTGCTGGTTGCTCGTGGTTATCAGGAAGCGATCACTTACAGCTTCATCGATCCGCGTCAGTTCGAACTGTTCAATCCAGGTGTCGAGCCGCTGTTGCTGGCCAATCCGATCTCCAACGATATGGCGGCCATGCGTTCGTCGCTGTGGCCAGGTCTGGTCAAAGCGCTGCAGCACAACCTCAATCGTCAGCAGGATCGCGTGCGTCTGTTCGAGAGCGGCCTGCGCTTCGTCGGTCAGCTTGACGGCCTGAAGCAAGAGCCGATGCTGTCCGGGGTTGTTTGCGGCAGCCGCTTGCCGGAAGGCTGGGCGCAGGGTCGGGATACCGTCGACTTCTTCGACGTAAAGGCTGACGTGGAAGCGGTACTGGGTTTCGCCGGTGCCCTGGATTCGTTCACCTTTGCTCCGGGCAAGCACCCGGCGCTGCATCCGGGTCAGACTGCGCGCATCGAGCGTGAAGGTCGCGAGGTAGGCTATATCGGTGCAATTCACCCTGAGCTGTCAAAGGCGCTGGGGCTGGATCGTCCGGTGTTCGTCTTCGAGCTGGTTCTGGCGGAAGTGGCGCTCGGTAAAATGCCGAAATTCCACGAGTTGTCGCGCTTTCCTGAAGTGCGTCGTGACCTTGCACTGATCGCGCACAAAGACGT
Source organism: Pseudomonas sp. Sample_11 (assembly GCF_004307505.1). Classification (NCBI taxonomy): domain Bacteria; kingdom Pseudomonadati; phylum Pseudomonadota; class Gammaproteobacteria; order Pseudomonadales; family Pseudomonadaceae; genus Pseudomonas; species Pseudomonas sp. Sample_11. The sequence continues at coordinate 64,287 of NZ_RCOD01000017.1, read as the reverse complement.
CGCGGCCTCGGCTGTACTGGACGTAATCCGTGAAAATGCAGGCGAATGGCTCACAGAGCTCAGGCTGTTTGACGTGTATCAGGGTAAAGGTATTGATCCTGATAGAAAAAGCCTTGCAGTTGGCTTGACCTGGCAGCATCCATCGCGCACTCTTAATGACGATGAGGTGAATTCGACGACGCAAAATATCCTCACCTCGCTCGAACAAAGGTTGAACGCCACGTTAAGGAAGTGACGTATGGGGGCTTTGACGAAAGCTGAGATGGCGGAACGTCTGTATGAAGAGCTGGGCCTGAACAAGCGGGAAGCCAAGGAATTGGTAGAACTGTTTTTCGAGGAAATCAGGCACGCTCTTGAAGACAACGAGCAGGTCAAATTGTCCGGTTTCGGCAATTTCGACCTTCGGGACAAACGCCAGCGGCCTGGCCGCAACCCGAAAACGGGGGAAGAAATCCCGATCACGGCTCGCCGTGTGGTCACCTTTCGTCCAGGGCAGAAGTTGAAGGCCCGAGTTGAGGCTTATGCTGGAACCAAGTCATAACGACGAACTACCCGTCATCCCGGGCAAACGCTACTTCACCATTGGTGAAGTCAGCGAGCTGTGTGCCGTAAAGCCACACGTGCTGCGCTACTGGGAGCAGGAGTTTCCTCAGCTCAACCCCGTCAAACGCCGCGGGAATCGCCGGTATTATCAGCGCCAGGACGTGCTGATGATCCGGCAGATCCGCGCGCTCCTTTACGATCAGGGTTTCACCATCGGCGGCGCACGTCTGCGTCTGTCCGGCGACGAAGCCAAAGACGATACCACCCAGTACAAACAGATGATTCGGCAGATGATTGCCGAATTGGAAGATGTGCTGGTGGTGCTCAAGAAATAAAAAGCTGCGTTTGAATACTTCCAGTTTTCAAACGCTTGCGATATATTCTTGAGCGTTCTTCGAGGTGAAGAACGGGATACAACATCAGTCGGGGCGTAGCGCAGTCCGGTAGCGCACTAGCATGGGGTGCTAGGGGTCGAGTGTTCGAATCACTCCGTCCCGACCATATTTTTCAATGACTTAGGCCAATGTTCACAGCATTGGCCTTTTTCATGTGTGTGAAATTTTGCGGGGCTACTCGATCACGCCTGCGACTCGCATCACCAAGTGTTTGGGTTAGTCAGAATGTCCGCTCGTCGAGCCAATAGCACTCTCTGTGCGCCGATCTCCTCTCACTTATTAAGCGCAGTCCCTGCGCCACTGATGGGAGAGAATGATGATCGACGACAATAATGGCCCTGAAGCGCCATATCCGGGACCAAGTGAGCAAAACCCTGACACTGGCGAGGGCCATGATTCCGGCCTGGAGCAAGCTGACTCTGAGCCAAAGCAAGGTACCGACGAACGACCAGAGGACTGGAATCCGCCACCCGGCAATCCTGGTTCAGATCAAGATGCCCAGACGGGCCGAAATAACGGCGGCGCAAAATAGGCGCATCGAATTATTTCGTGTACGAGACCCGGCCATCGCGCCGGGTTTTTTATTGCCACCGAATCCGTTTATCAACGTAGCCGAGATGTATATGGAGACGGTTATCCGGGTTTGAGGGGCGAAGCCGAGCGGCGCCGTCGCCTGAATGATCGATCCAGACGCCGGCAACAAGCATGTTCACTCTACGATGCAGATCCAGCGATGGTTGTATCGGTACGGCGCGCGAGTGAAATGAACATCTGAAACCATCTTCATGCCGCGCTCTTGAAGGGCTTCGGTCAGTTGTACGAGTGTCTCTGCCTGGATAGTCATTGCTGTCACCTCGTCAGATTTACTGCGTTCATAATTCTTGACCGAGAGATCAGGCGGCTAATTCATTTTTTCTACAGTAGTCATTAGCGCCGCATAAGCAGGAACACAGCGTTACTTCGCGCCAACTACCTCACCCCATTCAAGCCCAAACCGCCCCAGATACTTCCTCAAGCGATCGGCATCATTGGGTTGCACCTTGGCCTGCCGGGAAACCCCGAATAACTGTCGGCCGGCATCCGACAGGCTGTCCGCCTGCTGGCACACCTCAATGACAGCCTTCAATTGCAAGCGATCGAACAAGTCCATGCTCTCGCCATCTCCTGGCAAATAAGTTGCAGAGGGTTGCGCCAAGCCCCACGCATATCGCAATCGTGCGATCTCATCATCGACCTGCGCTTCATCGATGCGCCCGCTGTCGGCCAAAGTCGCCATCCGCGTAATCGATGCGGACAGCTCGCGAAAGTTGCCCAGCCAGGCTGCTGCAGGTGAGCTGGCGAAGGCCAGGTAGCGTCGGCGTGCTTCGAGATTGAAGCGCACCCGTTCACCCTGTTCTCGAGCATGGCGTTCCAGTTCGAAGTCGATGTTCGGCTCGATATCTTCGCGACGGCCGGCGAGGCCGGGCAGGTCGAACGTCCAGAGGTTGATCCGCGCATACAGGTCCTCGCGAAAAAGGCCTTCGGCGACCCGGCTGCGCAGGTCGCGGTGGGTGCCAGCGATGATCAAAAAATCACTCTCGACTTCCTTGTCCGAGCCCAGCGGGAAGAAGCGTTTCTCTTCGATTGCTTTCAACAGCATCGCTTGTTCGTCTGCGCCGAGCTCACCGATTTCATCGAGAAACAACATGCCACCATTGGCGGCGCGCAGCAGGCCATCGCGAGAGCTCTGCGCGCCGGTGAAGGCGCCTTTGACGTGGCCGAACAAGGCCGACATCGCGCCGTCGCCACGCAAAGTGGCGCAGTTGACTTCGACAAAGCGTCCCTGCATCTGATGGCGATTGCGTTTGAGTTCGTAGATGCGCCGCGCCAGGAAGGATTTGCCGGCGCCGGTCGGGCCGATCAGCAGCATGGGGGCTTTGGAGCGCAGCGCAACGCGCTCGATCTGTTCAATGGTCCGGTTGAAGGCCGGGTTGCGTGTGGCGATGCCGGACTTGAGAAATTCCAGGCCTTCGAGACGTTTGCTGGCGAAGCGTGAAGCAATGCGATCATAGCGCGACAGATCGAGATCGATCAGTGCATGAGTGCCGCAGGCGGGCTCGTTCTCACTCTTGCGCTTGGCGGGGGAGGTCTGGATCAGTCGGGCCGGCAGATAGCGCGCCTCGGTGAGCAGGAACCAGCAGATCTGTGCGACGTGGGTGCCGGTGGTGATGTGCACGAGATAATCCTCGTGCTCAGTGTCGAAGTTGTAAGCAGTGGTGAAGTCGTGCAGGGCGCCGTACACCTCTTCGAAATCCCAAGGGTTGCGCAGCGACATTGGATGCAGGCGCACTTCGGTGCTTGGAGAAATCTGCTGGATGTCCGCTCGGACGCGCTCGGCGAGGCTGACGTCGCGCGCGTCGAGGCCGTGAATCAATTCAAGCCGCTGGATAGGGAGGTCTGTTTGTTGGCACAGGCCTACGCTCGGTCGCCAGTAATTCCACCGGCTGGCACCTTTGCCGACACGATCCAGGGTGGCTCCGATAAATCCGATGGCGACCGTGCGTTTGTTGGGCATGCTTATCTCATAAGATAAATGACGATATGCAATGATAATTTTGCTGGTCTGATTTGTCTTCCATAGATTACCGAGACTCGTCGCATCAGAGAATAAAAGCTAATAAAATCAAAAACATAGCAGAAACAATCATAGCCGCATCCAAAGCTGGCACAGCGGCTGCAATGCTGATGGAAACGAACATGGACACCAAGATATGAAAGACCAAACCTACCAGCTTCTCGAAGTCGCCAACGGCAAACCCATCAAACTCTGGACCGAAGGTGTCCCGGTTGAAAACGAAGCCCGCGCACAGTTGATGAACACGGCAAAAATGCCGTTCATCTTCAAGCATCTGGCGGTGATGCCCGATGTGCACTTGGGCAAGGGCTCGACAATTGGCAGTGTGATTCCAACGGTCGGCGCGATCATTCCCGCAGCGGTGGGCGTCGACATCGGTTGCGGCATGATCGCTGCGCGTACGTCGCTGACGGCTGCAGATCTGCCAGACAACCTGCATGGATTGCGTACTGCAATCGAACAAGCGGTGCCGCACGGCCGCAGTTCGAATCGTTCGCGGCGAGACAAAGGCGCCTGGGACCAGGTTCCGCAGCAAGCCGATCAGGCCTGGGCGGGGTTGCAGCCGCGCTTCAAATTGATCACCGACAAGTATCCGAAACTGGCCAATACCAACAACCGGGCACATTTGGGGACGCTCGGCAGTGGCAACCACTTCGTCGAAGTGTGCCTGGATGAAGCCAACCGTGTCTGGTTCATGTTGCACAGCGGTTCGCGTGGCGTCGGCAACGCTATCGGCAACCTGTTCATCCAGATGGCCCAAGCCGATATGCGTCAGCACATTGCCAACCTGCCGGACCGTGACCTGGCCTATTTCGAAGAGGGCAGTCAGCATTTTGATGATTACGTGGAGGCGGTTGGCTGGGCGCAGGACTTCGCCAGACAGAACCGTGAACTGATGATGCGCGCAGTGATTCAGGCCACGCGGCAGATCATCCACAAGCCTTTCGAGGTCGCGCTCGAAGCGGTCAACTGCCATCACAACTACGTGCAGAAGGAACGGCATTACGGTGAAGACGTGCTGATTACCCGCAAAGGCGCGGTGTCAGCGAAGAAAGGCGAACTGGGGATTATTCCGGGCTCGATGGGCGCCAAGAGTTTTATTGTGCGCGGTCTGGGCAATCCAGAGTCGTTCAATTCCTGCAGCCACGGCGCCGGGCGCACCATGAGCCGCACGAAGGCCAAAAATACCTTCACCGTCGCCGATCAGATTCGCGCCACGGCCCACGTGGAATGCCGCAAGGACGAAGCGGTGATTGACGAAATTCCGATGGCCTACAAGGATATCGACAAAGTCATGCACGCCCAGCGTGAGCTGGTGGAAGTGCTGCACACCCTGCGTCAGGTGGTGTGCGTCAAAGGATAAGGAACTGCGGCGCTGGCGAGAGCACGTCATCGTTCAATACGCCGGTTCATCACGGCTGAGCTGAAGCGCGAATGACGAACTTTGGTCAAAACTCAGGAAGACCCACGACGGCTAAACGGTACCTCAGGAACACCGTCAGGCTGTACGCGTAAGGAATTGCAATGAAAAAGGATGTAATTGAACTGGACGGCGCCATTGGTGGTGGCCAGGTGTTGCGCAGTGCCCTGAGCCTGTCGATGGTGACAGGCCGGGCGTTTCGCATTAAACAAATTCGCGCCAGACGCAGTCGTCCGGGATTGCTGCGTCAGCATCTGACAGCCGTGATGGCGGCGGCCGAGGTTTGTGGTGCAGAGATATCTGGTGCGCATCTGGGGTCGCAAGCCCTGAGCTTCGAACCGGACGAGATTCGCGGAGGCAACTTTCAGTTCGCTATTGGCACGGCGGGCAGTTGCACGCTGGTGCTACAGACGCTGTTGCCAGCCTTGTTGCAGGCGCCGCAGGCCAGCCGAGTGACGATCTCCGGTGGCACCCACAATCCGCTGGCACCGCCGACGGATTTCCTCTCGCGCAGTTGGCTACCGCTGCTGCGGCGCATGGGCGGCAATGTCGAGCTGGAGTTGCTGCGTCATGGTTTCGTACCGGCTGGCGGTGGCGAGATTGCCGTGACGGTGCAGCCGTCGCGCCTGACGCGACTGGATGTGTGTGAGCGCGGCGAGGCGATTTCACGGCAGGCTCTGGCGCTGACTGCCGGACTTGCGCCTACCGTCGCTCAGCGAGAACTGAGCCAAGTGGCCAAGCGGTTGAACTGGCTTGCGGAGGCGCTGCAAGCGGTGACGCTTGATCCGGCGCGCGGCCCGGGCAATGTATTATTGCTGGAGTACGTTTTCGAACACGTCACTGAAGTGTTCAGCGCATTTGGCCAAGTGTCGTTACGCGCTGAGAAAGTAGCGGATGCCGCGATCAATCAGGCTGCTGACTGGCTGCGTAGTGGTGCTGCGGTGGCTGAGCATCTGGCCGATCAGTTGCTGTTGCCGATGGCGCTGGCCGGTGGTGGATCGTTCACCACGCCGCGCATGACTGATCATTTGCGCAGCAACATTGAAGTCATCCAGCTGTTTTTGCCCGTCCGTATCGATTGCCAGGAGGAGGGCAGTGATCGCTTGCGGATAGCAGTTTCACAAACTCATTAGTAGCGACCTGCGATCCCGAAGGCGGTCGCAAAACTTCACCGAGAGCGCCACTAGCCCTCAGCCATTAGCACATCCGACCTAATTGCCCCTGTTCCGGCTCGACCTTAAAGTCCTGTCGCTTGGCAGCTGACTGTCAAATTTTTCCGGTACAAAATCAAAAAGGTCGATCTGCAATGAACTCATCAAGGACTATTCCGGTTCTCGCTTTAATCGCAACACTGGTCCTCGCGGTCACTGGATGCCAGACCGTAAAGCCCGGGGAGAGTGATCTCAAGAATCGCGCACAGACCACCATCGGCAAACCCGTGATCAAGGTTTCCAACATCCGCAGTGACTTCAATACAACTTTCTATACCGCTCAAACCGAAAGCGGTGAGTATATGTGCGAGCTGCCGAGCGGCCCGATGGTAGCTCTGGGTTCCATGGGCATGGGACTTGGCGCTCAGTGCACCAAACAATGACGAACCAGTCTCTTCGCCGCTAAAAAAAAGGCCAATGTCGATGACATTGGCCTTTTTTCTTTAACGAATACTCGGCGCAGATCAGTTGGTTTTCGAGTTCAACTTGCGCAGTTCTTCATAGGTCGCCGATTGCACGAACCAGAAGCCGGAGACGATGCACCAGCCCAGAGTACCGCCTACGAACATACCGAGACCCGAGAGAAAGCTCTGGCTCATCATGAAGAGGGAAACGATCAGGATGACCGCCAATGCGATGTAGAGAACGATGTTGTTGACGCCGATGACGAAATCTTTCATTTGCATTCCTTGGATGTATTTTCCTCTGGCCGCCCTCTATGGCGGCCAGTGCGCGCATCATATTGATATCACCCGGTGTTGCGCTAGTTTCGCTGTCGGGTTTTCGTAACTAAAAGCGAATCCACTCTTACTGAGCGTTTTTTTTATCCAGGTCTTCGGAATCGCTCGACGTCGCGGCATCCTTTTCTGTCTCATGCGGCTCTGATCCCGCGTTGGCGCCTGAGGACTCTTCGCCTTTCTTGTTCGCCTTCTCGTCATGGTCGCGAGAGCTTTCTGCATGATTGACGCCGGGCAAGGCCGTGGCAGGGGTTGCTGCGCCCGCCGTGGATTCGGCTGCCGAAGCGTGAATCGGGCCGATCAGGCACAGGCTGAAAAACGACAGGGCGAAAATTTTCTTGTTCATCACGTGGGCCTTCTGCGCGGTGGGATGTACAGCGTTGGATAGGCCTGTCTGGCGAAGGTGCGCGGTACTGGACGAACGGCGAATTTCACCCTGATGAGAAAAATCCTGAGAGCAGGCAAATTGCTGGCCCCCAGAGACATTTCGCCCCGGCAAAATCGCCTTTTTTCAAAAGGTTAGGCTGGCTATATGCGGACGATTGTCATCACCGTTACGATGCTTTCCCTGGCTTTGATCGCCTCGGGAGTGCAGGCAAAAGAGTTAAGCAAAGGCCATCGCTTTGCCTGCACTTGGGGCTCGGATATCGCTGCCGGGGCGCAGCGATCGAAATTGTCAGGAGTTTCATTGTATGGCGCGCGCAAGCAATTGCAGGTTCGCCGGTTCCAGCAGCCTTGGATGCGCATGACCGCGATGGGGATTACCGAGCAGACCTACAACAGCAGTTCCAAGCTCAAACCGGCAGCGGTCAAGCAGACCTATTATGAGCAATGCGTACGCCACGAATTGGCTCGGCGCTGATGCCCCTTTATCCAGCACTGGTAACACAGCTTAGGAATCGCCAGAACCCTTGGCGACGGCTGGCCCGGCCACCCGCGGCAACGGCTTGCTCTGCATCAACGCATCCAGAGCCTTGCGATACCCCTGACCGCCAAGCGCCATGCTGTTGTTGTGCGTTGCTCCGGGCACCAGCAACAGGCGCTTGGGCTGCTCAGCGGCATTGAACAGCTGCTGGCTGAAGCGCGGCGGCACGAAGGCATCAGCCAGGCCATGCACCACCAAAAGCGGCATATGAATATCGGCGATCTTGTCGATGGAATCGAATTTTTGCGACAGCAACCAGCGCACCGGGAGCGAGGTGTTCGCCACGGCGGCAGCGACATCGGCCAGGGAAGTGAAGGTTGATTCGATGACCAGACCGCGTACCGGCAGAGGTGTGTGGTTGCGCGCCGCGTTCTGTCCCAGTTCGGCCGCCAGATCAATCGCCACCGCGCCACCGAGAGAGTGGCCGTAGATCAGGCGCTTGTTCGGGTCCGGTTGCAGCAACTGGAAGCGCTCCCAGGCCACGCGGGCATCCTCATAAACGCTGCTTTCGGATGGTAAATCACCCTTGCTTTGTCCGAACCCTCGATAATCGATGGCCAGCACCGAATAGCCCGCCGCGCGTAGTTGCTCTATGCGAAACAGTTGCCCGGTGAGGTTCCAGCGCACGCCATGCAAGTAAAGGATTGCCGGGGCATTGGCACGTTCCGCCGGCCACCACCAGGCATGGATGTTCTGCCCGGCCTTGAAACTCTTCGGTTGCAGATCGAGTTCCTGAACGCTGCCGGGCAGTCCGCGATACCAGCCGGCAGTGCCCGGCTCAATGCGAAAAAGCAGTTTGCGCTCGGTGTGTTCCAGCACCGCACAACTCGTCGGCACGCCAATGATCAGCGCGGCCATCATGGCGAATGCCAAGCGGCGGCGTCGCAGACGAGTCAGCAAGGACAGGAACATTAATCGTTTCACCACGGCGCAGACAAAGAACGCTTTTTACCAGATGCCTCGGTCTGCGCGTGATTATTTTCGACCACCGTGCATGTGCAACGATTACAAGATGCTGCAATCACTCACGCCACTTGCAGGACGATCTTGCCGATATGATCGCCGCCCTCCATGCGGGCATGGGCCTGAGCCGCGTCAGCCAGCGGGTAAACCTTGTCGATGATCGGCAGGCAGCGCCCGGCGCTGAGGGCAGGCCAAACGTGTTCTTGCAGTTGACCGGCGATGGCGGCTTTCTCCGCAGCGGTACGCGCGCGCAGCAGCGAACCGGTGACCACCGCGCGTTTGCCGAGGATCGCCAGCAGATCGATGTCGTTGGCGCGGGCGCCGCCGAGGAAACCGAGCATCACCAGTCGGCCGTCCATCGCCAGTGCGCTGATGTTGCCGTTCAGATACGAGCCACCCATGATGTCGAGAATCACGTTCACGCCTTGATCTGCGGTCTTCTCGGCAATGACCTTGGCAAAATCTTCTTCCCGATAGTTGATCGGCTGCCCGCCAAGTTTACTGATTGCGGCGCATTTTTCAGGACTGCCGGCGGTCGCGAACGCCTCAATACCAAATTCACGGCAGAGCATCAGCGCGGTGGTACCGATGCCGCTGGTGCCGCCGTGAATCAGCACGCGCTGGCCGGCCTTGGCACCGCCGAGGCCGAACAGGTTGGCCCAGACGGTGAAAAACGTTTCCGGAATCGCGGCGGCCTGGACCCAATCGACTCCATCCGGCACAGGCAAAGTCTGGCCGGCTGGTACCGCGCAATACTCGGCGTATCCGCCGCCATTGGTCAGTGCGCACACACGATCGCCCACAGCGAACCGCGTAACTCCGGGACCCAGTGCAACCACTTCGCCAGCCACTTCCAGGCCGGGAATCGGGTCCATCCCGGGTTTCATCGGATATTTGCCGGCGCGCTGCAAGGCATCCGGACGATTGATGCCGGCAGCGTGAACGCGGATAAGCACTTGGCCTTCGGCAACGGTCGGCAGAGGCACGCGCCTGGCTTGCAATACTTCAGGGCCGCCGGGTTCGGTGATTTCAATACGGGTCATTTCGTTGGGCAGTGACATTGTCGATTCCTGTGAAAAAGGTCGTGTAGATGGGAACGCTGGCAGCGCGCAATGATTCCCTTCAGTTCGCCGCGCAACGTGGTTCAGTTGTAGAGGGCAGCCAGCGCATGGCTTGCTCCAGCAGTAGAGCGACGACGATCGCGCCAGCGGCGATCACAAACAGCAGCGTGTGCTGGCCGCCCGAGGCATTGAACAATGCCGAATAGGCAAACCCGGCCAGCGCCTGAAAGGTTGCGAATGACACAGTGGCACGGCTCCAGGCGATCTGCTGGCGGTGATGCGACGGCACCAGTTCATGCACCCGGGCCAGGGCCAGCGGCACGATGCCCGGCGGGAACGAGCCGAGAATCACCGCCAGTAAAGCCAGCGCCAGAAATGAATGGGAGACGGCCAGCAAACCGAGGGCGATGGCTTGCACTACCAACACCAGTCGAATACCAGTGCGGGCGCCAAGCTGGTCAGCCAGAAACCCGTAAGTCACCGGCCCGACAATCGCCCCCAAGCCATACATGACCCAGACCATTGCGCCGATATGCGCCCCGGCACCCAATCCGCGCGCCACGTAATCCACCAGAAACACCATTGCAGGCACCAGCCCGGCGGCCATGAACGCGTATTGAGCGAATAACAGGTAGACGCCCGACGGTGTTGGCTCATCAGTCGACGTTGCGTGCGCAGCCACGGCATGCGTGGTATCCGCAGGCCAGCCGAACCAGCTCACCGCGGTCAGCAACAACGCCAGCGCGCCCAGTCCCAGCCAAGTTGCCTGCAAGCCAAGAGCCAGCAGCGGCGGCACGATGGTTCCGGAACCGGCAATCCCCAGGCCGATGCCCAGGAAGATTGCGCCGCTGGCCAAGCCTCTGCGTGAAGCCGGAACATGAGGCAGCACGGTTGCCGCGACCAACACCATGATTGCGCCACCAGCAATCCCGGACAGCAAACGCCAGCCGAAGAACCAGCTCACCGATAGCGGATAAGCACAGGCAAAGAATGCTCCCGTGACCGCGAGCATCATCAGGCGCAAGGCGTTGCGGTTACCCAGTCGATGGGCCATGGGCCGACCGAGCAGGGCGCCGATCAAATAGCCGACCAGATTGGCCGCGCCGAGATAGACGACATCATTGGCCGAAAACCACTGCGCCTGAATCAGCGAAGGGATCAATGGCGTGTAAGCGAAACGCGCCAGACCAATGCTGACCAGACTGGCGCAAAGTCCGGCGAAGATCGGCAGCCAGATGCCGGTAGAGTTTGCAGTACGCATGATCGCGATCTCACAAGAGGTGTATGACGCTCAGCTTATCGGCTATGGTTGCTGCGCATACGCAGCGATTAAGCGGCACGGTGATGCAAAAATGCTTCAAAGAGGATCAGTATGAATTGGGATGATGCGCGAGTGTTTCTGGCGGTCTGTCGCGAGTCGACATTGCGCGGGGCTGCGCGTGTTCTGGGCGTCGATCAGGCCACGGTCGGACGGCGCATTACTGCGCTGGAGAAGGCATTGAGCGCGACGCTGTTCCTGCGTACCTCCGACGGTTATGCGCTGACCGCCGTTGGTGAAGCGGCGCGTAAAAGTGTGGAAAAAATGGAGCATTCGGCGCTGGAACTGGAGCGACACATCCACGGGCTGGATGACCGTCTGACCGGTAACGTACGGGTCAGCACCACCGACTCGATGGCCATTGACTTCATCATTCCGGCAATGGCGCGCCTTCATGATCAACATCCAGATGTGCAGATCCAGCTGGATGCGTCGACGCAAATCCTCAGTCTGGCCAAGCGCGAGGCCGATATCGCGGTGCGCAATACCCGGCCGGATAACCCCGATCTCATCGCTCGACGGATCGCCCGTTGGCCTGTAGGACTTTTCGCAGCACAGGCCTATGTCGAGCGCCATGGAGAACCGCAGCCCGGCAGCGCTTTCGAGGGCCATGATCTGGTGGTCTATCAGCCGTACTTACAGAGCAAAAAAGACCTTACGCTGGTCTCTGAACCGTTGACCCGCGGACGCATCGTCACCACGCTCAGCTCCAGCCTTCTGGTGCGCCGTTCTATTGCCGCTGGCCTCGGGGTAGGCGAGATACCTGTGTACATGGGCGAACGCGACGGCCTGGTCAGACTCTGGCCGGAGCGGACCCGGCCGCAGCCGTATGAAGTCTGGCTGGTCACCCACGCCGACTTGCGCCACACCGCGCGGGTACGGGCCGTGATCGAGCAGATCGTGGAGGCGTTTGCGCCGGAAAACCAATAGTGAGTTCAGGCCTTTGCCGAGGCTACAACGTCTGACGAAACAGCCTACGTCCGAGGCAGAATGGGCCGGCTTGTTGTAGGCAGTGATGAGTTCTATTGTGACTGCAGCTCGATGCGAACCTCAGTTACGCATCGAAACGAAGAGCCAGGGAAGGCCGCGTAGCCATGGAAAGGTGCCGAATTGAAAATCAGGGAAGTGAATCAATATGCAGTCACGGACAGATCGGACGCGGGGCGGGACAGGCAAATCATGACCAGCATAAGTCGCGAAGAATTCGATGCCAGGATAGAAACCATCGAGACGAGGATGGATGGCCGCGTGGCAGAAATGCGCGCCGACATTCGCGGGTTCCTGGCTGCTCAGGCAGAGCGGGACAAGGTCTATCTTGAACGGGACAAGGCACTACAGGAACGGGACAAGCGTTATGACCTGATGTGGATGGGCGTGCAGAAAATTGCCGACGAATCGCGGGAAGCGATCAGACAGGCATCGACGGTCAAGGCCAATTACTGGGCTGCCACCACTGTGCATTTCCTCGGCGTGGCTTCCTTGCTTGTTGGCGCACATTTCGCCAATCAGGCGGCGGTGTTGACCACCATACAGACCACGCTGGCAGCGATTCAGATTGGCAAAGAGGTATCGTCACCCAAACCGGTCGTACAGCCCTCAACAGTGCCGCCGCAATAAAAAACGGCCTTCATTGGAAGGCCGTTCTGCATCGCGCCAGATCATGGCATTTCCGGCAACTCCTGAGGGCGCAAGTCGAACACCAGCACTTCGGCATCGACCCCGTTGCTCAAAGTGAGCAGCTGTTCTTCACGAACCCGCACGCCATCGCCTTCCTGCAAGGCTTGGCCATTGAGTTCGACACTGCCACGCGCAACGTGCACGTAGGCGTAACGATTGGCCGGCAATTTCAGCGTGGCACTTTCCTTGCCGTCGAATAACCCGGCGTAGACCCGCGCATCCTGACGGACTTTCAGAGAACCGTTGCTACCGTCCGGCGAGATGATCAGTTGCAGGCGACCACGTTTTTTCTGCGCGCTGAAGTGTTCCTGTTGATAGCGCGGCTTGGCGCCACTGACGTCCGGCACGATCCAGATTTGCAGAAAGTGCACGGGCTTGGTGGCCGAGTGGTTGAACTCGCTGTGCGCCACGCCGCTGCCGGCACTCATCAATTGCACGTCCCCGGGACGGATCACCGAGCCAGTGCCGAGGGTGTCCTTGTGTTCCAGCGCGCCTTCGAGCACATAGGAAAAGATCTCCATGTCGCGGTGCGGGTGCTGGCCAAAACCTTTGCCGGCGGCGACCCGGTCATCGTTGATCACCAGCAGATCGGAGAACCCCTGTTCACGCGGGTTGCGGTAGCTGGCGAAAGAAAAGGTGTGAAACGATTTCAACCAGCCGTGATTGGCGAGGCCGCGATCGGAGGCTTTGCGAAGAGTCAGCATGATGAAATCTCCTGGCTGGACGTGAATTCGTCCGAGTGAGGAGAAGGTTACTGGTTACCTTGGGAGGCAATAAGTAGATGGAAATTGAAAGACTGTCCGGCTCAGGTTGACAGTTTTGCGTTATGGTTCACGTATTCGATTACGCTCATCACGACTCAGTTGGCCATAATGCCCCGGCTGTAACGTGCGTCTTGACCCTTGAATATGTGTGATGCCTCCCATGAAAACCGTGGCAATGGTGCTGTTCCCCGACTTTCTGATGCTCGACATGGCCGGGCCGCTGGAAGTGTTTTCAGTCGCCAACCGTTATCTGAAACCTGATTTGCACTATCAACTGACGACACTAGGGACGGAGCGCGGCTTGCTCAAGGCTTCCAATGGTGTGCAGGTTCAGGCTGATCTGCACATCGACGAGGCGGCCGAGCGCTATGACCTGTTATTGGTGCCCGGCGGCCCCGGCGCCTATAACCAGAGATTTCCCGAGCTGTTTGGCTGGTTGAAAAAAACCGTGCCGCGCGCGGAGCGTTACGGTTCGATTTGTACCGGCGCATTCATCCTCGGCCATGCCTGCCTCCTTGATGGTTATCGCGTCACCACGCACTGGAACTACACCGAGCGCCTGATCAAGGCTTTCCCGAAAACCACGGTGACCACCGACCAGATCTACGTTGAGGATCGCAATCTCATCACTTCGGGGGGCGTGACCGCTGGCATCGATCTGGCGCTGGCGGTGGTGGCCAGGGATCACGGCAAGAAAATCGCCCAGGACGTCGCCAAGGTCTTGTTGGTGGTCATGAAGCGCCAGGGCGGGCAAGCGCAGTTCAGCCCGTTGATGGCGGCAGTCTCACCGCAAGAAACGCCCATCACCCGCGCGCAGAATTACGTACTTGAACACTTGGATGAGCCCTTCACAGTGGAGCGCATGGCCGGATTGGCCAATATGAGCGCACGGCACTTTGCTCGCCTGTTTGCTCGTGACATCAACATGACGCCGATGGAGTTTCTGCAGAATGCCCGCATTGACTGCGCGCGAAACCTGTTGGAAACCAGTGATCTGCCACTGAAAACCATCGCCTACAAAAGTGGTTTTGGCAGCGTTCGGCACATGCGCTCGCTATTCGCCGAGAAGCTCGGTCTTACGCCGTTACAATACCGCGAACAGTTCAGCTAGAGCGGTTCTGTCCGTCAGACGCAGCCGGATGTCCGTGCTGCGTCGGCTCCGGCGGTTGTATCGTCACGCAACAGTGCCAAGATGTTTGGCATGAATAATCACAACGACACAAGCCAAGGTTCGGTGCTGCGTTTTGGCCCCTACGCCTTTCATGTGCGCCAACGTCTGGTCCTTGAAGGCGAGCAGCCGCTACGCATGGGCGGGCGCGCCATGGATATCCTGCAGGTGCTGCTCGAACACGCTGGGCGGGTGGTCAGCAAAGAGCAGTTGATTGCTCGTGTGTGGCCGACATCGATCGTTGAAGAGATCAACCTGCGGGTGCACATCGCGGCGTTGCGCCGCGCACTGGGCGACGGCACCAACGGCCAGCGTTACATCATTCACGTGGCGCAGTGCGGCTACAGGTTTGTCGCCCCGTTGGAGCAGGGCACAAGTGATGCGCTGCACATGCCCGCTGCCGCCCTCACGCCACTGCACAATCTTCCGGCACGACTGACGCCAGTCAGTGGGCGCGACGCCCTGATCGGTAGTCTGGTTCGACAAATGCCGGTGTGCCGCTTGATGACCATTACCGGTGCGCCGGGTGTTGGCAAAACCACTGTGGCACTGCGCGTGGCGGAGTTGCTGCTGCAATACTTTCGCGATGGCGCCTGGTGGGTCGACCTTGCCAGGCTCGAAGATGACAAGCTCTTGCTCGACCACCTGTTGCACACCCTGAACACAGACTTTTTCACACTGACGGGCCGGCACGCCTTGTTGGTGCTGGATAACTGCGATCACCGGCGCGACAGTTGCGCGACTCTGGTAGAGACTCTGTTGCATGCCGTGCCTCGCCTGTCGATTCTGGTCACCGGCCGCGAAGCCTTGCACATTCCACAGGAAGCCGTTCATTACGTGCCGCTGCTGGCGATTCCCAAGCGCTCTACATTGAACTCCGTCGAGGAAGCCATGGGCTATCCGGCGGTGCAGTTGTTCGTCAATCGCGCGCGAGCGCGGCAACAGGGCTTCAGTTTGCGTCAACAGGATTTGTCAGGCGTGCGCGAGATCTGCCGTCAACTGGACGGTCTGCCGCTGGCGATCGAGCTCGCCGCTGCGCAGATCGACGCGCTGGGCTTGATCGGTTTACAGGCACAGGTTGAAAACGGTCTGCAGTTGCTTGGCCAAGGACGGCGCACCGCGGAGCCGCGCCATCAGTCGATGGCTGCTGCGATCGATTGGAGCTTCCAGTACCTGACGGAAATGGAACAGCGTGTTCTGCTGCGTCTGTCGGTGTTCAGCACGGGCTTTACTCTGGAGGCTGCACTTAGCGTGATCAGCAGCGTGGATCTGGCGGGATCCAGGTTGAGCGCAATTATCGAAGGGTTGGCGCGCAAGTCATTGCTCATTCAAGAACCCAACCGGGCAACGGCGCGCTATTGGATGCTCAACACCGTGCGCCGCTATGCTCGTGATCGCTTTGAGCGCAGCGACGACAGGCTCGAACTGCAACAGCGTCATGCGCGCTATTTCAGCCACACGCGCAATGCGTCACGCCGGACACTGCTCGCGCAGGCTGTCGAGTAGCCGGCAGACCTTGCGCAAGTCCGGTGTGGCGTAGCCTTCGGTGAAGCGCTGATAGATGGGGCTGAGCAAATCCAAAGCTTCGCGATGGCGGGACTGGCGTTGCCATAACTGAGCAAGGTCCGTGGCGCTGCGCAGTTCCCAGGCCAACGCGCCTTGGCTTCTGGCGATGGTCAGCGCTTGTTGCAGGATTTGTTCGGCTTCTCGAGTTTCAGCGGTGTCTGAGCGGGCCGATTCGCGAGCAGGCTCGCTCCCACAGGAAACAGCGCACAACTCGGAATTTGCGCCCGACACCGACCCCTTGTGGGAGCGAGCCTGCTCGCGAAGGGGCCACTCCGAACCCTTCACTAATGCCGCCGCCCGCGCCCGCAGTATCTCCGCTGCACTCCATCCCGCATCGCCATTGCGCGCGCGCTCCACCAGTGCATCATCGACAAAACGCTCATCCAGCGTAACCATCACTTCCCGGATCAAACCGCTGCTCTGCGTCGATATCGGCGCGGCATTATCCGGATCAATCACCAGCGCATACTGCCGGCCCCAATTATTGAACAGCAGCACCGAATGCTTCTGCGACTGCTCCAGCAGTAATTGCAACAAGGCGCGGGCGTTGGCGGCGTCGCCGTTGTAATGGGCGATCAGACAACTGGCCAGCGCCAGCGTGTAGCAGATCGATGTGCCATGGTCGATCTGCACGGCAATATCCAGCGCCTGCCGTGCCGCGCGCCATGCCTGTTCTGGCAGACCCTGCAACCACAGCACCCGGGCCAGCACCGTCAGCGAAGCGACGCTCTGGTCGTACTGCACGCCAAAGCCATGGGTGAAGCGATTGAGATGGCCGCTGTGCGCCATGCGTTGCAGCACCTGCTCGGCATGTACGCGGGCCTGCGGCTGGTCGCCGGCATAATGCAGGGCCAACACCCGCAAGCGATGAGTGCTCAGTGACAGCAGCGGTTCGCCGTGCACGCCGATGCGGTCGAATTGCTCACTCTGGGCCAAAGCCATGCGGTAATGCCCGCAACTCAGATTGACCGCCATATGCCCTGATATCGCACGCAGTTGCCCGGCCAAGTCACCGTGTTCTTCGGCTAAGCGGCAGGCGTCGACGAAGGCCTGGATCGTTTGTGGCGTGCCGCCCCAGGTGTGATAGCTGGCGCTGCCGAGCGCCAGTTTCAAGGCGATTTGCAGGCGAGGGCAGGGCGGCAGGAGCGAGTCTGCTGGCGAAGCCTCCAGCAGACTCAGTGCCCGGCGCACATAGCGGCTGTAATCGCGCAGCAACGACAGCTCCTGCCACAAAGGCGCCGACGCGGCTGCCAGTTGCACGCCCAGCTCATCTGGTCCCGGCCCGTCGAGGCTCCAGTCCAGCGCCGCGCGCAAATCCTCCAGCCCCCTGGCATAGCGCTCCATCCACAATACAGTCGGAGTATTGTCCCAATCCGCCTGCGCCTGCTGCATCAGTGTCAGGCAGCGCTCGGCGTGGCGTTGGCGGGTTGCGCTGAGCTCGTCAGCCTTTTCGAGTTTTTCCAGTGCGTAGTGGCGCGTGGTATCGAGCAACCGGTAGAAAACATCTTCGTCGCCCACTTCGACGCTCAGCAGGGATTTGGCCACCAGTTGCGTGACAGCGGTGAACACCGCGCCAGGGTCGATCTGTTGGCCGATGACCACCGCTGCCGCCGAGGCGAGGGTGAAGCTGCCGCGGAAAATTCCCAATCGCCGCAAACAGGTTTGCTCGCAGGCGTTGAGCAGGTTAAAGCTCCAGTCCATCGTTGCGCGCAGGGTCAGGTGGCGCTCGGCGCTGCTGTGGTGTCCGGCCGACAATGGCGGCAAACCCTCGCGCAATTGCTTGAGCAATCCGTCCATGCCCAATTCGCTGACCTGCGCGGCGGCCAATTCCAGAGCCAGCGGAATGCCGTCCAGGCGCAGGCAGATTTCGATCGCCTGCGGTAGCTCGGCGTGGCTCAGTCGGAAGTTTTCCCTGGCTGCGGTGGCGCGCTCGACAAACAACTGCATCGCAGCAAAGCCCAGCGCCTGAACCGGCTCCATCGGGGTCGACATGGACGGGCATTCGAGCGATTCCAGACGCTGCACAAATTCACCTTCAGCACGCAGACTCTCGCGGCTGGTGGCGAGGATATGCACTTTGGGCGCGCCGCGCAGAATCTGCTCGCTGAGCGACGCGACCGCATCGATCAAGTGCTCGCAGTTGTCGATCACCAACAACATTTGCCGTTCTCGCAGGCCGTCGACCAGACCAGCCTGCGCATCGCCTTCTGGCGCGGACAGATCAAGCAGCGTCGCCAGATGCGAGCCGATCAGCGCGGGATCGGCGATGGGCGCCAAGTCCACCAGGCGGATGCCGTCGCGATACTGGTCGAGCAATTGTTCGGCGACGCGCAGGGCGACGGTGGTCTTGCCGATGCCGCCGGGACCGACCAGAGTGATGCAGCGTCGGCGCGGCAGTTGCGCGATCAGGTGATCGATCACGGGCTGGCGCCCAATCATTCGCGTACGGCGCAGCGGCAGGTTGTGTCTGGCGACGGGCATCGCCGGTTTTTGTTCGATGCTGTCGAGCACGATCGGTGCGACAAAACTGTAGCCGCGCTGCGCCACGGTGACGATGTAGCGCTGACCGTTCTGTCCGTCGCCCAGCGCCTTACGCAGCGCCGCCATGTGCACGCGCAGATTGATGTCTTCGACGACGCTGTCTGGCCAGACCCCGGCCATCAATTGCTGTTTGCTCACCACTTCACCGGCGTGGGCCAGCAAAATCAGGAGGATGTCCATCGCCCGCCGTCCCAGGCGCAGAGGCTGTTGGCCTTCAAGTAGCAGTCGTTGCCCGGGATGAATCCGATAGGGGCCAAACGCAATGGCCTGATTCGGGGAAAAGCTCAACAGCGCGCTCCTGCGGTGACGCGGCGGACAGGGCGAATCAGTGCCTGGCGCATGCGCAGGCCGTCTGATCCGGGGTGTCCGGGCATAATCCTCAGGTTTGAGCATCAGTGCAACGGGTGGCGTAACGGCAGCAGTCAAAACACCGCAGGCTGCGCTGCGTTGTTTTTCGGTTTATCCATGACTCGACAGCGCCAGGCGAAGGGATTGATGCCCTCGCTGCGGGTGAACATGTGGCAGAAGTGCGCCTGATCGCAGAAGCCGCATTCCAGGCTGATTTGCGTGAGGCTGAGGTCGGTGTGCTGGATCAGCAACTTGGCCCGGGCCAGGCGCTGGGCGCGGATCCAGTCCTGTGGCGACAGGCCGGTGCTGCACTTGAATGCGCGGGAGAAATGACTGCGTGACAGTGAGCAGGCACGGGCCAGTTCAGCCACTTCGAGACTTTCGCCCAAGCGATCGAGGATCAACTGTTTGATCTGGCGTTCACGCTGTGGACTGAGTCCGCCAGTCGTGTTTTTCCGCGGTTCGCAGGCAGGGGCGAGGGCGACGGTTTGCTGTAGATAAGCCATGGCCAAGGTCCGTGTCGGTGGGGAATACACGGTCGGCGCATTCCCTCAGGTCAAAAAAGCAACGCTGCGCAGAGGGCTTCATTGTTGGGTGAGGGCGTGAGGCTGACGAGTTAATCGTTGTTAATTTCCTCGCTCAGGCTGGAACTCAGCACATCCTTGCAAGTCAGCGCCCGGTGCTTTGCGCGACGATGTCGACAAAGCACGGCCGCCGTTGGCCAGGTTCAAAGGGGAATGCAATGAAAGGCTTGGTGAAAGCAGCAACGACCCTGGCGGTCATGCTGGCAATGTCCGGCGCGATGGCGCAGGCACCGCAGGTGGGCACTCAGGCGCCGGGTTATTTCCGCTTGGCGGTGGGCGATTACGAAGTCACCGCGTTGTTCGACGGTTACAACGATTTGTCGCCGAAGTTGTTGCAGGGCATGAGCCAGAGTCAGATTCGCGCGCTGCTCGCACGCCGTTCGATTGAAACCCCGGGCGTGCAGACGGCGTTCAATGCCTTTCTGGTCAACACCGGCACACAACTGATTCTGGTCGACACCGGCGCAGGGCAGTGCATCGGCGCCACCGCAGGCCAACTCTCGGCCAACATGCAGGCCGCCGGTTACAAGCCTGAGCAGGTCGACACAATTTTGCTGACCCACCTGCACCTCGATCACGTCTGTGGTCTGGTCGATGCAGAGAAGAAGCCGCTGTTCGCCAATGCCACCGTCTATGCGGCCAAGGCAGAGGCCGATTACTGGCTTGATCCGGCAGCATTGGCCAAGGCTCCGGCCGGCGCCAAAGAGTTTTTCAAGATAGCCCAGGACTCTACGACGCCCTATGTTGCCGCTGGCCGCTTCAAGACGTTCGCCGCCGGGCAGTCGCCATTGCCGGGACTGGTCGAAGCAACCCTCGAAGCCGGGCATACGCCGGGCAGCACCACGTACCGCCTCACCTCGCAGCAGCAGAGCATCGTGTTCATGGGCGATCTGGTGCACAACCTCGCGGTGCAGTTCTTGCACCCGGAAGTCTCGATCGGTTTCGACGTCAACAGTCAGCAAGCGATCGCCAGTCGGCAGGCAGTGTTCAGTGCTGCGGCAGCGAGCAAGACCTGGGTGACGGCAGCGCATCTGCCGTTCCCGGGCATCGGCCACATCGCCGCCGAGGGCAAACATTTCCAGTGGGTGCCGGTGGAATACGGCCCTTACAAACGCGCGGCGAAAGTGCCGTTGATCGAGTAAAGTGCCCAGCGCCAGTGGCAAAAAGCGTCTGACACCGATAAGGAAACCACGCCCATGAACCGTAACGATCTGCGCCGCGTCGACATGAACCTGCTGGTGATTTTCGAAGCGTTGATGTTCGAAAAGAACCTGACCCGCGTTGCCGAAAAACTGTTCATGGGCCAACCGGCGGTCAGTGCTGCGCTGGGGCGCTTGCGTGATCTGTTCGACGATCCGTTGCTGCTGCGCAACGGTCGCGGTATGGAACCGACGGCGCGGGCGCTGGCGATCCTCAAGGAGCTGCAACCGGCGATGGACGTGATTTCCGGTGCAGTCAGCCGCGCCAAGGAATTCGAACCGGCGAGCAGTTGCGATGTGTTTCGCATCGGACTGTCGGACGACGCCGAGTTCGGTCTGTTTCCGCCGCTGTTGCGCCAGCTTCAGCAGGAGGCGCCGGGGATTGTCGTGGTGGTACGCCGCGCCAACTACCTGTTGATGCCGGCGCTGTTGGCCTCTGGCGAAATCTCCGTGGGCGTCAGCTACACCACGGATCTGCCGGCCAATGCCAAGCGCAAGAAGCTGCGTGATATTCCCTGCAAAGTGCTGCGCGGCGACGACCGTCCGGGGCCGCTGACGCTGGACGAATATTGCGCGCGTCCGCATGCAATGGTGTCGTTCTCCGGTGATCTGAGCGGCAATATCGACCTGGATCTGGCCAAGATCGGCCGCTGCCGCCGGGTAGTTCTTGGTGTGCCGCAGTTCAGCGGCTTGCGCGCCTTGCTCGCCGGTACCGAGATGATCGCCACGGTGCCGGATTACGCCGCCTGTGCCTTGGTCGAAGGCTGCGCCCTGCGTGCCGAAGACCCGCCATTCCCGATCGATGCCGCGCAATTGTCCATGGCGTGGAGCGGGGTGCACGACAACGACCCGGCAGAGAAATGGCTGCGCTCGCGCATTAGCCAGTTCATGTCGGCGCCGCTGGATATTCCTGTGTCGTAAACAACCGCTCGTCTGAAAGGCGGCTTAACCTGTTAGTTCTGACAGTGGCGCGATTTTGTCTTCCGATGTCTGATGGCTGAAGCCCCGAAGGCTAGCCCTCAAAGGACATGAACATGGACACGTTGATCCCTGCACTTGACAGTGACCACTTGCCGCCACCCTCGATCAAGGAAAGTCGCCCGGACGGTTTGCTGGATCCGCATGCTGCTCGATCTAACCTGACGGTGGGCGTGGACTTTCCCTGGCAGAAAGGAGACGTCATTACTATTGAGTGCGCTGGTACGCCTGGTCTCGGGTCTTACCTGTCTCCGCAGATACCGATCGGAGGGTTTGCACGGCCCTTTCAGACCCACATTGATAACCTCCTGATCGCCTTCAACTTCAACCGAACGGTCAGCTTCACTTATACCCTTTATCGTGGCACCGAGACGCCCGTTGTTTCAGAGCCTCTAGCGCTGTTCATAACCCGTATCAATCAACTGGATCTACCACGTCCGTTCATCCGCCAGGCCGAAGACGACGGGCAGGGACGCGAGCTGAAAGTCATTGATCTGGTCGACTTCACCTTGCGTATCAATGCGTGGCTGCTGGGCAGGCGCGGCAACCCCTTCTGGCTAAGGCTCAAGGGCACAAATGCCGATGGCAGCGTTTTCGAGGCGCCTTATTGGCGAACACCGGAAAATAAGGTCGATGACGAATTCAACCGCTATGGTTTTTTCGAACAGAACTTTCCCGCCGCACCACTGCAAGGATTGGCAAACCGCAGCGTGCTGACGCTGGAGTTCATGGCCGGCCTGCAGGGCAGCGAGGAGCTATCCCTTGCCGAACCTTTTGCCCATCGTAACTACATCGTCCTCACAGAATCGTCCGATGCGCCGAAAATATTGTCGGTACGCGATCAGGACGGAGAAGTACCCGATGGCACGGATACCCGTTACACCCGTGTCACTCTAAGCGGCAGTGCCCCTGGCGCAATCGATGTGTTCGATGGTCCTGTTCGCATCGACACGGTCGATCCTGTCGCGGGTAACTGGACGTACAACACGGTTGACCTGGACGCGGGATCTCATGCATTTACGGTCCGGTTGGCAGATGGAA
The DNA here is from genome assembly GCF_004307505.1 of Pseudomonas sp. Sample_11. Classification (NCBI taxonomy): domain Bacteria; kingdom Pseudomonadati; phylum Pseudomonadota; class Gammaproteobacteria; order Pseudomonadales; family Pseudomonadaceae; genus Pseudomonas; species Pseudomonas sp. Sample_11. The sequence goes on along the minus strand of NZ_RCOD01000017.1, from coordinate 41,234 downwards.
CCGGAAGTGCCTCAAGTCCGAGGCGAATCAATGTCGTGCTGTCAAACCTGACGCTGATGATTGCCGAGGCTCCCGACAACATCACCCTTGATCCGCTGAGAGCAGTCGCGACTTTCACAGCGGTGGTCAATGACGACTTGCTGCCCACTGACATGGTTTTCGTGACGGTGACAGCTGCTGAGGGCACGCCCGCTGCGGGCTCACACAGCACCACGCCGATTGCGGCCGGCACTGCGCGTCCGATCCGCACGGTGCTGCCTGTATCGCTGGTGGCATTCAGCATCGGAAAAATAATGAATGTTACTTTTTCGTACATAAGAGGCAGTGCTGATCCGGTGACCTCAAGACCCTTGCGTCTCAACGTGCTGCCAATTGCACTGGAACATCTTGTAGCGCCGGTGATTACTCAGGCCAATGGTGACATTCTTGATCTGAAAGACGTACAAGCGGGGGGGAGTCTGCAGTTTGGAGTCTGGCCGCACATTTCCCGGAGTCAGCGAATCTCGCTCTATCTGGAAGGGCAGAGCGCAACTGGCGCGCATAACCTGCGAATGTGGGTGGTGACTACGAATATGGTACATGCAGCATGGGTTACAAACGGCGGCTATGTGGCTTCTATCTCGGCAAATTATCTGCGGTTACTCAAAGATGGCAGCAAGCTTTCAATCCGGTTCATGGTCAATCTGGATCAGGTGCCGAACGAGGCTGCGGCAACGGTCTTTCAAACGCGGGAGTACACCATTCGCTCACTACCTTGAAACCGACGCCACCCGCCAGTCTCGATACCTGTAGCAACTAAGCACATTCATGCAATTTAACTGCGCCCGTCATTGGCATGCTTCCCGTCAATGACATTCAAAGGGTCGGGTCATGATTGCTACGAGGGATGAACAGGCGCGCGACATCGGGTTGCTGTTCCTGCGGGTCAGCGGCGGGTTGTTTCTGTTGTGGGTGCACGGCTTGCCGAAGTTGCTGGACTTCACCGCGCAGCTGCAACTGATCGAAGACCCGTTCCATCTCGGCGCCCACCTGACCCTGATCCTGGCGATCTTCGCCGAAGTCCTCTGCCCGTTGCTGATCGTCGCCGGTGTGCTGGCGCGTTTGGCCTGCTTGCCTATTCTCTTTGTACTGCTCGTGGCGCTGCTGGTCGTGCATCCGCAATGGAGTGTGGCTGAAGGGCAGTTTGGCTGGTTGCTGTTGATTCTTTTCACCACCGTATTGATCGCCGGGCCCGGACGGCTGGCGATTCCTGTTCGTTTGCCCGGAGTGCTGCGTTATGCCTGAAGTCCTCAATTCACAAGCACCGGGGGCCGATGAGACCGTCACGTTGATCATCAAACACTCGGTCAAAACCGGTTTCGAATCGGCGTATGAAGCATGGCTGCGCAACATCGTGCGCGTCGCCGGGCAGCGCGAAGGGCATTTGGGTGTGGACGTGGTGCGCGGCAAGCGCGGGCGTCTGGATTTTTACACGTGCGTATTGCGCTTCAGCTCCACCGAAGCGATGCAGGGCTGGTTGGAATCCTCCGAGCGTCAGGCGCTGGTGGCTGAAGCCGCACCGATGCTGGCCGATGGCGATCAGACCGAAGTCGCGCCGGTCAATGAATTCTGGTTCACACCGCTGGCCGAAGCCGGCTCGCCACCGCCGCGCTGGAAGCAGGCCGTTGTCACCCTGTTGGTGATTCTGCCGCACACCCTGCTGGTGCCGCTGATCTGGGGCCCGCTGCTGGCGCTGCATCCGCTTCTGTCCAACTACGTGGTCGCCACGTTCCTGATTACCCTGACCATCGTCCTCTCGGTGGTCTACGTGGTGATGCCGCCGGTCACCCGTTTGTTCACCCCGTGGCTGGAAGCCAGCCAAGCCCATGAACACCTCGATTCCCGAGAAACCTCGCCGCGTTGAGCGGGGTTTGCTTCTTTTCACTTTCGCTTGAGGAATTGCGATGAGCGCCGATCTGATTTTATTCAATGGCCAGTTTCATACCGTAGACCGGGAAAAACCACTGGCCAGTGCGGTGGCGATCAAGGACGGCCGTTTCGTTGCCGTCGGTAACGATGCCGAGGCCATGGCCCTCAAGGGCAGCGCCACACAAGTGGTCGACATGAAGGGCCGCTGCGTCATCCCTGGCCTCAACGACTCGCACCTGCATCTGATTCGTGGCGGTTTGAACTACAACCTCGAACTGCGCTGGGAAGGTGTGCCATCGCTCGCCGACGCGCTGCGTATGCTCAAGGACCAGGCCGATCGCACGCCGACCCCGCAGTGGGTGCGCGTGGTCGGTGGCTGGAACGAATTCCAGTTCGCCGAAAAACGCATGCCGACCCTGGAAGAAATCAACCAGGCCGCGCCGGATACTCCGGTGTTCATCCTGCACCTCTACGACCGTGCGCTGCTCAACCGCGCCGCCCTGCGTGTGGCCGGTTACACCCGCGACACGCCAAACCCGCCGGGCGGCGAGATCGTGCGCGACAGCAACGGCAACCCGACCGGCATGCTGGTCGCGCGGCCGAACGCGATGATTCTCTACTCCACACTGGCCAAGGGGCCGAAGCTGCCACTGGAATACCAGGTCAACTCGACCCGCCAGTTCATGCGCGAACTCAATCGTCTCGGCCTGACCAGTGCGATCGACGCCGGTGGTGGTTTCCAGAACTATCCGGACGATTACCAAGTGATCGAGCAACTGGCCAAAGACGATCAGTTGACCGTACGCATCGCCTACAATCTGTTCACCCAGAAGCCGAAAGAAGAGCTGACCGATTTCCAGAACTGGACCGGCAGCGTCAAGTTGCATCAGGGTGACGACTACCTGCGCCACAACGGCGCCGGCGAAATGCTGGTGTTCTCCGCCGCCGACTTCGAAGACTTCCTCGAACCGCGCCCGGACCTGCCGCAGACCATGGAACAGGAACTCGAGCCGGTGGTGCGCCACTTGGTCGAACAGCGCTGGCCGTTCCGTCTGCACGCCACGTACAACGAATCGATCAGCCGTATGCTCGATGTGTTCGAGAAGGTCAACCGCGACATTCCGTTCAACGGTCTACCGTGGTTCTTCGACCACGCTGAAACCATCACTCCGCAAAACATCGAGCGCGTGAAAGCGCTGGGCGGCGGCATCGCGATTCAGGATCGCATGGCGTTCCAGGGTGAATACTTCGTCGATCGCTACGGCAAACAAGCCGCCGAAGCCACGCCACCGATCAAGCGCATGCTCGCCGAAGGCGTGCCGGTCGGCGCCGGTACCGACGCCACCCGCGTGTCCAGCTACAACCCGTGGACCTCGCTGTACTGGATGGTCAGCGGCCGCACCGTTGGCGGTCTGGCCCTCTACGAAGAAGGCTTGCCACGCAGCACCGCGCTGGAACTGTTCACCCACGGCAGCGCCTGGTTCTCCTCGGAGCAGGGCAAAAAAGGCCAGATCCGTGTCGGCCAACTGGCAGACCTCGCTGCACTGAGCGCGGACTTCTTCAGCGTTGAAGAAGAAGCGATCAAGTGGATCGAGTCGGTGATGACCGTGGTCGGCGGCAAGATTGTCTACGCCGCCGGCGACTTCGAAGACCTCGGCCCGCGCTCGATTCCGGTGCTACCGGACTGGTCGCCGGTAGTCAAAGTCCCGGGCCACTGGCGCCCGAACTCGCCGTTGCAAGCGCAGGTTCACCAGTGCAGCGGGCCATGCGCCGTGCACACCCACAGCCATGAAAAAGCGCGGATGTCGAATGCGCCGGTCAGCGATTTCGCCGGTTTCTGGGGCGCGTTCGGCTGTTCCTGCTTCGCGTTCTGAGTTTGAAAAAAGCGCCGGGCATCAGGGCCGGCGCTTCCCGCAACAACCATCCATCCAGGAGTTTTGCCATGAGCGTTCCTTACAAGCGTCTGAACAAAGATGATGCCGTCGTCCTGCTGGTCGACCACCAGACCGGTCTGATCTCGCTGGTGCAGGATTTCTCGCCGAACGAGTTCAAGAACAACGTGCTGGCACTGGGCGACATCGCCAAGTTCTTCAAGCTGCCGACCATTCTGACCACCAGCTTCGACGCAGGTCCAAACGGCCCGATCGTGCCTGAGCTGCTCGAGCAATTCCCCGACGCGCCGTTCATTCAGCGTCCAGGCCAGATCAACGCCTGGGACAACGAAGACTTCGTCAAAGCGATCAAGGCCACCGGCCGCAAGCAACTGATCATCGCCGGTGTAGTGACCGACGTTTGCGTAGCTTTCCCGACCCTGTCGGCGATCGCTGAAGGCTTCGAAGTGTTCGTCGTCACCGACTCGTCGGGTACTTTCAACACCACCGTGCAACAAGCGGCGTGGGCGCGGATGTCCGCCGCCGGTGCACACCTGATGAACTGGTTCGCTGTGGCTTGCGAGCTGCAAGGCGACTGGCGCAACGACATGGAAGGCCTGGCGCATCTGCTGTCCGAGCGTCTGCCTAACTATCGCAACCTGATCAACAGCTACACCAAGTTCACTGCCAAGTAAGACAAAAAGATCGCAGCCTGTTGCAGGCTGCGATCTTTTGCTTTCAACGCTTCTGCAACCACCCCAAAAAACCACCTTTTTTCACCGCCACCGGTTTGGCCATCAACGCGAGGCGACTGTTCTGCTGACGCACCGCCTGCAACTTGTTCAAGGCCCGGCCGACTTCGCTGCGCTTGTCCATGCACTCACGGGTCAACTGTTTGTCGAGACGATAGATGATGCTCGACGTCAGCGCCGTGAACGTCGCCTGCGACGGTGTATCGGCAAGAATGCTCTGCTCACCCATGACTTCGCTCGGCCCCATGCGCCCGGCCTCGGTCTGGCCATTGCCGTCCGGCACCGTCGCGCTGACCACGCCCGTGGCGATCACGAACAGACTGTCCGGCACCTCGTCCAGATCCAGCACCACCTGACCGGCCGTGTACTGCTGCGCGACCATCGACTCAGCGAGGCGATCGCGTTCTTCACTGCTCAGCGAACGGAAAATCTTCACCTCGTCCAGCAACGCACGGGCGCGGCTCGACGGTTCGATCACGCCGTCGGGATGGCGCGAAATACCCGCCGCTTCGAGATGGCGGTGGGCGAGGTCGAACAGTTGATTGCGCACTTCGCTCTTCTTGCCCAGCTCAGCGATGAAACCGCTGGCAACGTATTCCGACATGGTTTCGCCGGCCTCTTTGAGCACGGCTTTCGGCGCCGGGCTGAGCAGCAGCGAACTGCTGCCCTGCAAGGTACGATCAAGGGCATCCAATACCCGCCGCGGGCGAATGTGGTTCGGCACCTTGATACTGATCGAGACGCCGTGCATGTTGCTCGGCCGGCTGAGGTTGACGATTTTCGCCTTGGCCGCCACCGAGTTCGGTACGACGGCCATGGTGCCGGCGCTGGTCAGCAGGTGCGTGGCGCGCCAGTCGATATCGAAGACCTTGCCTTCGACGCCGTCGATCATCACCAGATCGTCCACCTGATACGGCTTGGTGGTGTTGAGGACGATGCCGGAGAACACGTCGGCGAGGGTGCTTTGCAGCGCCAGACCGACCACGATGGCGACCACCCCGGAAGTGGCCAGCAGACCTTTGACTGGCAGCTCCAGCACGTAACCGGCTGCCGCAACAATGGCGACCAGAAACACCAGCGCGCCGATGACATCCTGCAACAAGCGTCCGCTGTGACCGATGCGGCGCATCAGCGCCAGGCCGATCACTTCGGTCAGCACCCGTGCTGCGTACAACCACCAGAGAATCCCCAGCGCCGTCGCCCCCAGTTGTGCCACGCGATCATCAGCGAACAGCGGAGCCTGCAACGGGCTGACACCGGCATTGATCACCAGCGCGCTGAACGCCAGAAACAGCGCCAGACGCACGCCGACTCGCGGCGCGCGGTGGCTGAAGGGCGAGAAGTGCCAGAGTGCGGCGTCGAGCAGGAGCAGGACGGCGCTCCAGGACAGCAGGTGGGCGTAGAAAAGAGTCATGACCGGTACTCCGCGACGCTGGTGAGAAAAAAGATCGCAGCCTGCGGCAGTTCCTACAGGGAATCGTATTCCAGGGTAGGCGCTGCCGCAGGCTGCGATCTTTCGCTTTTATGGATTCAGATGAGTCTTCAGTTCAGCCGCCGCTTGACGCACCGCTGCTTTGACTTCCGGAATCTGGCTCAGCGGATTGAGCAGGCCGAAGTCATGAATCATCCCGTTGTAACGCACCGAGGTCACCGGCACTCCGGCCGCATCCAGGTGCCGCGCATAGCCTTCACCTTCATCACGCAGCACGTCGAACTCGGCGGTCTGCACCAGCGCAGCGGGCAGGCCCTTGAGCTGTTCGCTGCTGGCGTTGAGCGGCGAGGCATGGATCTGCGCACGCTCGGCCGGGTTGGTGGTGTAGTTGTCCCAGAACCACTGCATCATGCCCTTGGTGAGGAAATGGCCCTCGGCAAATTGCTGGTACGAACCGTCGTCGAACTGCGCATTGGTCACCGGCCACATCAACAGCTGGAAGCGCAGGGCAGGGGTTTTCTGCTCCTTGGCCATCAACGCCACGACCGCTGCCATGTTGCCGCCGACGCTGTTGCCGGCCACCGCCAGACGCTTGCCATCGACACCGATGTCCTTGCCGTGCTCGGCCACCCATTTCGTCGCGGCGTACGCCTGGTTGATCGCGGTCGGGTACTGCGCTTCCGGCGATGGCGTGTAATCGACATACACCGCAACAGCGCCCGAGCCGACCACCAGATCACGGATCAGGCGCTGGTGCGTCGGGAAATCGCCCAGTACCCAGCCGCCACCGTGGAAGAACATGAACGCCGGCAACTCGCCTTTCACCTTGGCCGGGCGCACCACTTTCAGGTTGAGGGTCTGGCCATCGACCTTGATCGCCTTGTCGCTGACTTCCACACCGGACAGATCAACCTTCACCGAAGCCTGCGCACCGGTCAGCACCGCACGGGCGTCTTTCGGGCTCAGTTGCTCCAGCGGACGACCACCGCCAGCGGCGAGGGCATCGAGGAACGCTTGGGTGTTGTGTTCGACGCCAGGGCTGCCAGCGGCGAAAGCGCTGCTGACGGAGAGGGCGAGGAGGGACGCGGCGAGGGTTTTCTTGACGATGTTCATGGTGGAAATCCTTTTGAATGATTTTGATTTTCTGATCGTTCCCACGCTCTGCGTGGGAATGCAGCCGGGGACGCTCCGCGTCCCAACGATCAGATGGCTGCCTTCGGCAGCTCTTTGTGTTCAGGGTTGTTTTCAAACCGTGAGCACAGATTAATGGGCTGCTGAAAAGCGAAAAAGCGGCTATAAAGCGTTTAACTGTCCACCAGAGAGTGACAATGAACCCGTTCGAAGACATGCGTATTTTTTGCCAGGTCATGGACTCCGGCAGCTTCACCGCTGCGGCCGATCAGTTGGGGCTGTCCAAGCAGTTCGTCAGCCGCCGTTTGATGCAACTGGAAGAGCGCCTCGGTGTGCGCTTGTTGAACCGCTCGACCCGCCGCCTCGACGTCACCCCGCTGGGGCAGAGCTATTACGAATCGGCGTTGCGTTTGCTCGGAGAAGTCGAGCAGGTCGAGCAGGGCATCGCCGGCGAAACCGCCGAGCCGCGCGGCACGATTCGCCTCAGCGCGCCGCTGTCGTTCGCGGTGGCGCATCTGGGTTGTCTGCTGCCGTTGTTCCTGCAGCGTTATCGCGAAGTCACCGTCGAGGTCGATTTAAGCGATCGCCCGGTCGACCTGCTCGGCGAAGGTTACGACCTGGCCCTGCGCATCGGCGTGCTGGAAGACTCGACACTGATCGCCCGGCGCATCGCCAGCATCGAACGGGTCTACTGCGCCAGCCCGGCCTACCTCGCCGAACGCGGCACACCACTCAAACCCGAAGACCTCCACAGCCACGACTGCCTGCCTTACGGCCACGGGCGCTCGGTGCAATGGCGCTTCAACGAAGCGCCGGGCAAACCGCTACTGATCAACGTCACCGGGCGCATGCGCGTCAACAACGGCGAACTGCTGCGGGACGCCGCGGTGCAGGGGATGGGAATCACTTATCTGCCGACCTTCATCGTCGGCGCGGCGCTAAAGGACGGGCGGCTGGTGCCAGTGCTGGATGATTTACGCCCGGAGCCACTGACCCTGTCGGCGGTTTATCCGCAGCATCGCCAGGCTTCGCGGCCGGTGCAGGCGCTGGTGGAGTTTTTGCGTGAGCGGCTTAACCAGAGTCATGTGAATCTTTGATAGTGGTTCCTGCTGGGCAAACGGCGTGTTATCGATCGGGCGAACGTCACACCGTTTTTTCCTGCGATGTCTTTATGGATATTCCTGTCGGGTATGCAAAACGCTAAGTATCTCGATTCGATCCGTCACCTCATAAATCACTACGTAGTTAGGATGTACAACGATTTCCCGGGTGCCGGGAGATCGATCTTTACGGTAGAGATGGGGATGAACGGAGAGTGAGGTTGTGGATTCTTCGATGGATTTCGAGAGACTCACTGCGGCTGCAAAGTTTCTCTCGCCAATGTATCTGAGGATGTTCGAAAGATCGGCCTTGGCTTCGGGCCGCCACTCAATCTGCATCGGCCTTTTTTCGCATGGATTCGATCAAGGCATGCATGTCCGCCATCACGTCCTCATGGGGGAGACTCGGATGGGGATCATCTCTGGACGCCTGCACCTTGGCTCGCAACCAGCGATCATGACTGGCAGCCTGCTCGTCGTTTTCAAACCCTGAATCGTCGGGAAAGATTTTGCCGTCCATTGTGCCTCCGGGATCAATACCTGGCAGTCTATTCGGTACAGGGATTGCTGTCGTCGTTGTCTGGATGAACTGCATCTTGGTCGAGCTCCATGAGTACTTGTAGTTCGACAAATCCTAGACTGAGCGCTTCCGACGGCCAACCGACGGAAGATGTAGGAAAACGGTTGGGGTTTCCCGAGTTCCTTCCTTTTTCTGTAGGACTCGCTGAAGAGGACTGCGCAGTGTGATTACAACATTGGAACAACCGCCACCCCGGGTCTGTTCTAGACTCACGCCGCTCAATCACGAGCCTCACCCGGAGTAGCGCCATGGAAGTGCCCAACCCCAAAACCGCCATCGAAAGTAATCGACAGGCGTGGAACGATTCCGCCCGTCATCATCAGGATTCGCCGGACTGGCAGGCATTGCTCAACGATGTCGCGCAGGCGGAGTTTTGCTGCCTTGATGACACCTCGCGCGGCTTGCTGGACGTCGACGGCAAAGACGTGATTCAACTGGGCTGCAATAACGGTCGGGAGAGCCTGTCACTGTTTGCGCTGGGTGCCCGCAGTGTCGTCGGCGTCGATCAATCCGCAGCGTTTCTTGAGCAGGCCCGCGAGCTCAACAGCCGCTCGCCGCATACTGCCGAATTCGTCGAGAGCGACATCCACCATCTGCCCGCATCGCTGCATAACCGCTTCGACGTAGCCCTGATTACCATTGGTGTACTCAACTGGATGCCTGACATCGGCGAATTCTTCCGTCATGTCGCGCAGGTGCTGAAGCCGGGCGGCAAGCTGGTCATCTACGAAACCCATCCGTTTCTGGAAATGGTTGATCCGCAGGCTGAAGATCCTTTCCGCCTCGCCAGCTCGTATTTCCGTGTCGAGCCGTTTGTGCAGGAAGAACCGATTGTGTATGTCGGCAAGGTCGAGCAGCCGGCGGCGAAGTCGTACTGGTTCGTGCATACGCTGGGCGCGATCTTCAGCGGCGCCATTGGAGCGGGGCTGAGCATTGTGGATTTTCAGGAATATGCGCATTCGAACCGGGAAGAGGTGTATGACTGCTACCTGAACCAGCAGGCGCAGCTGCCGATGTGCTTTAGCCTGGTGGCGAGCAAGGCCTGAGAACCTTTTTTTGCGACGGCTGGCCTCTTCGCGAGCAGGCTCGCTCCCACATTGGTTTCGCGTACGGCGACTATCCAGTGTAGGAGCGAGGCTGCTCGCGATGGCGGCCTTGCGACCGCTACAAAATTCAGGTAACGGCGCGATTGAGTACGTGCCCCGGCTGCGCATAAAGATCAATGCCCAACGCATGAATCACCTTCAACACTGTGTCAAAGCGCGGCTTCGCTCCGGGAGCAAAAGCCTTGTACAAACTTTCACGACCCATGCCTGAATCCTTGGCGATCTGCGTCATTCCTCGCGCCTTTAACACGTAGCCGATTGCGCGAAGGAATTCTTCGCTGTCTCCGTCTGCAAGCACCTGTGACAGATACTCACTGATGGCTTCATCACTGTCGAGCAGCGCGACCATGTCGAAATTCGTCAAAGTCTGGCTCATGGTTAAACCTCCTTTGCCATTTTTTGTGCGCGTCGGATGTCTGCGCTTTGTGAGGATTTGTCGCGCCCGATGTCGTGCTTGACTCTATCCAAGTGGATAAAGATAAACAGTCGGCCAAGTCTTTCCCGAATGTTGGAAGTGTCGTCACAGTTTGTAGGCAACCAGCCAATCGCTTGTGAGAGCTGCGGGTGCAGCTACTGGCCTCTTCGCGAGCAGGCTCGCTCCCACATTGGTTTCGCGTACGGCGACTATCCAGTGTCGGAGCGAGCCTGCTCGCGATGGCGGCCTTGCGACCGCCACATTTCACAAGACCGGATCACGCTTGCGCCGCGGCACTTACCACCGGCCGGCCCGGTTTGCGCAGCGGATCCAGGCGTGAGCCTTCATAGCGGGTTTCGCGGAAGAATTTCCAGCGGCCGAACAGGCAGTAGACGTGGGTCACCCGACCTTGTTCCTGATAACCCATGCGGATATGCAGTTTAAGCGCCGGGATGTTGTGGGTTTCACAGACGTCGACCACCTTGGTGCAACCCTGCGCCGCCATCGCTTGCCACAGCGCGACCTGCACGTCCACCGACAGGCTGCTGCCGAAGTAGGCGCGGATCATTTCGCCGCCGAATTCGAAGAACTCGCCGGGTTTGACCGGGAAAGTGCAGCCGTAATAGTGGCGGTCGTGGTAGTCGCGAATGCTGCCCCAGATAAAGCCCACGGCGTGGCCATCGGCGTCCAGGTACATGTGCCCGGTGTGGCCCTCGGCAGCCAGTTCGGCCATGGTGCCGACTCGGTCGCCGAAGTGTTTGCTGAACGCCACGGCGTTCTCCGGGGTGATGTCGACTTTGCGCAGGCCTTCATACGGGCGCAGTTTGTGTGGCGGCACCGGGCTGACCAGGTCGCGCTCCATCCACAGCAGTTCCCAGTGGAAGAACACGTAGCGTTTCCACAACGTCCCGACGGTGCGGCTCAGGCCTTTGTGTCTGATGCGATCTTGCACTTTGGTGATGATGCTCATGATGCCCCTCCAGGGTCTTGGCCCGGATGTTGTGGTGAGTGTCGTTACAGCGGTGATTCATTCGAGCGCCGTAGCGCCCTGCGTTTCTTCTCGATTGAGGTCGGCATACGAGACTCGCGCGACGCCCCTCAAACCCTGTTCGAGTACCTCGCTCAACGACTCGCCGGAGTCGAGATAGGCATCACCGAAATCGACGCCGAGGCGGGTCGGGTGGGCGACGATTTCCAGCACGCCGTCGCTGGGGACGCTGGCATTGCGCACGTCCACCGGGGTGCAGACGTAGTCGGCGGTGACCCGCGCCAGGCTCTGCAAACGGCCATTGAGCAAACCCTTGAATAGGCGCTTGGGCAGCGTGAGGTTGAGCCCGAGGTTGCGCGCCAGCCGGATCGGTACGCCTTGCTCGGCGGCAAACTTCGCGACGATTTCGCCGATCGGCCAGATGTTGTGTACGTGCTGGTGCGAGTCGATATGGCTCGGGCGCATGTCGTGATCGACGCAGCGTTGCCATTGCGCCTGCAACTCGGCGCGCACCGCGTCACGATCTGCGCGACCCAGCCACAGGCTGTGGCGGGGCAGGTTGAGGTCGAACACGCCGTTGCCATCGCAGAAGGTCCGCCGCCCCAGGATCGCCTGGCTCAGAGGGCGTCCGTAGGTCAGGTTGAAGTGCAGGCCGATCCGCCCTTGCAGCGTCGGATGGCGAGCCATGGTGCAGGCGGCTTCAAACGCCGGCATGTTGGCCATGGCCGTGGCTGAGCTGATCAGGCCGGCCTGGAAGGCAGCGAAGATCACTGCGTTTTCGTTGGCGCTGAGACCGAAGTCATCAGCGTTGACTATGACTTGGCGAGGCATGGCCGCCCTCCGGAGTGATTGCGACAGGTTGCACCAGCGCTGCAGGTTTTTTGTTTGCACGGCGGGCCCGCCACTGCTGCACGGCGGGCTTGCAGCGATACCAGATGCGCAGCGCCAGACCCAATGCCAGCCCACTTGGGCGCCACGAATAGAAACTCCAGCGCCAGTGTTCCAGCTGCCCGGTCATGCGTTCGTGCAGTTGATGGCTGGAGTTTTCCAGGCTGACCCGCGAGGCATCGATCCAGTGCCAGTGCTCATCCAGGCCCCAGCGAATCCATTCCTCCAGCAACACCCGGCCACTGCCAAGGTCGGCGTATTGCGGCAGGAAGGCGAGGTTGTAATCGTAGAGCCGGCCCTGTTCGAGCAGGCCGAGGCGATAGCTGATGCAGCGGCCGTTCAGCTCGAGCATCACCACGCGCACCAGGCCTTGGCCGGCGAGGGCGGTGAAGGCGCGTTCGATCCATTGGCGGCTGCGCGGTGTGGCGAAAATACCGACGCCTTCATCGCCTTTCCAGCTCACCGCCTCGACTTCGCTGATGGTCTGCAACAAGGCAGCCATGCTCAGCGCATCTGGAGTGATCCGGCGGATCTGCGCACCGCACGCGGCGATCCGTTTGCGAGCCCGGCGCAGTTTGTAGCGCGGGTCGCCGGAGACTTCCTGATGGTCGGCTTCGCTGATCAGATGCACCGGCACCCGGCAGCTCAGGCGCCGTTCGGCAGTGGAACTGCGCGCCATCCATGCGGTGACGGCACTTTCTTCACCCGCAGGCTCCGACAATTCATTGAGTTGCAACAGCGCATGGGGCAGGCGCTGGCGAATCAGCACCAGCGCCTCGTGCATGTCCTCGCCGCCGAGCAGCGACAGCAAAGCCAGACGATCAGCCAGCGGATAACCCAAGTGATGCAAGACCCGAAACGGCACGCCGGCGAAGCGCTCGCGGCTGGCTACCAGCGGCAGGCACAGGCGTAGTTCTGCGGCTTCCCAACCGAGCAGAATGTGCAGGTGCTGATCCTCGGCCAAAGCCTGTTCGGCCGCGCACAACCAGCCGAGATTGTTGAACGGCGTATGGTCGCTCACGCCCAGGCGCAGCGTTTCATACGCGGTTGCCGGGAAGTCGGCGGCGCACAGGGACGTGCGCCATTCGAATCGCATCACCATAGGTTCAGGCCGCCGTTGCGTTGACAGGTGGACGGGAAGTTTTACCCAGCGCCGCCAGGCGCGAACCGCTGTAGCGGGTTTCGCGATAGAAGCGCCAGCGACCGAACAGCGTGTAGATATTCATGATCCGCTGTTGTTCGGTATAGCTCATGCGCAGGTGCAGCTTGAGCGCCGGGATGTTGGTCGACTCACAGACATCGACCACTTTGCGGCAGCCCTGGGCGGCCATGGCTTCCCACAGGCGCAATTGCAGGTCCACCGACAGCTCTGTACCCCAGTAGGCCCGGGCCAGTTCGCCACCGAACTCGAAGAACTCACCGGGTTTCACCGGGAACCGGCAGCCGTAGTAATGCCGGTCGAAATAATCCCGCGGCGTGCCCCAGATAAACGCTACGGCATCGCCTTGCTCGTCGACATGCATGTGCCCGGTGTGGCCCTCTTTGGCCAGCTCGGCCATCGTGCCGACACGGTCGCCAAAGTAACGCGCGAAAGCGCTGGCGTTGTCCGCCGTAATCCTGACCACGCGCAGTGGCGGATAGGGTTTGAGGCGGTGCGGCGGCACCGGGCTGACCAGGTCGCGCTCCATCCATAGCAGTTGCTGATGGGAAAAAATGTACAGTTTGCGGATCTTGCCCAAGGTCGCTCGCAGGCCTTTACGACGAATATGTCCGCTGAGTTTTTGCAAAACATCCATGGTCTCTTCTCCTGATGAGGGTGCCATGCGCGGCATCAAGCCCGCGCGGCAGAGCATCGAAGGGCGGCTCATGAAGCGCTCCAGCTCAGGGCAAACAGGGTTTGTCCCGGCAGTTCGAAACGCACGCGCCCGTTGTCGCAGGCAAACGGTGCGTCGCGGCTGCGATTGTCGGCGCCGAAGTAACGCAGGGCGCCATGGTTCAGCGGGCACCTGGCGCCGCTCAGATCGACGCGTTGCAGGCGCGTCCCTTTGTTCACTCCGAGCAACGTGCGCTGCTCGTCGCCGGCCATCGCCAGCACATCCACCTCGAAGGCGTCGTTATCCAGTTGCAGCACTTGGCGCAGCCAGTGGCGGGCGATGAATTGCTGGGCCAGACCGACCGGTTTCAGCTCGAAGCGATCCTCGCCCAATATGCGCAACATGCCTTTGGGGTAATGCGGCTCATCGGCGGCCTGAAACCAGTTGAGCATGCTCAGCAAGCCGTCCTGCGAGGCATTGATCACCACCGACGCCCACCACAGCGAGGTGTAGTGGGTTTCCTGATCGTAGGGGCTGAGGCTGGAGCCGCTGGACAGGTTGGTCTGATCGAGCAGCAAGGCCTTGCGCGGCTCACCATTGGCGTCGAGGCCGACCAGTGCGGCGGCGCGCCGCACACTGTCGCGGTATACGCGGGTGGCGAGCAGATCGCGAATCATCCATTCATGCCAGGCCAGTGCATCGATCTGGTCGGCTGACTCGCTGAGCAGGCGCCGTGCCCAATCGATTCCGCGCTTGTCTGCCGCATTATCGGCGAACGGGCCGTTGACCAGTCGCGAGCTGGCCGGCATGGCGATGCGCACACCGGCGCGGGCGTTGGCCGGGTCGCTGCGCACCTGACGCGCCATGCTGGTGAAAATCGCCTGATATTGCCCATAGCTGGAATAGTTGAGATTGGGTTCGTCGGCAAAGCCGATGTAATGCGTGCCGTTGCCGCCGAGGGCGCGGGTGCTCGCCAGCCAGGCGTCGAGGCCGCTGTTGCTCTGCACGTCGGCGCGCAGATCGGCCTGGCGCTGACTGCCGGCCAGCAGGGTGATGTCGTTGCGGATGCCGAAACGCTGCTGGTACACCCGGCGGAAAGCGTCCTCGAACTGTGGATTCTGCGCCGTGACGTCGACGAAACTGTAATAGCTCGCCGCCGTCGGCTTCAGCGCATCGAGCAGCGCATGGCTGGCTGCTGGCGGCATCACGTAGGGCAGGGCGATGCCCAGATCCGGCGTGCGCCCAAGGACTTTGTCATGCAGCACCAGCCGCACCTCTGCGACCTCTTCGCGCAGCGGTTGCAGTTGCTGCGGATTCTGCGCAAACAGATTGGCCGTGCCGTCGAGCCAGAACGCCGCTTTGCCGCTGCCTTGCAGTTGCAGACGCCAGACCTGCTCGCGGGGGCTGACTGGCAATGCAATCTGATCGAACTGCCAATAGGCGCGATAAGGCTTCAGGGCGAGGGTCAGCGCCTGGTGGTCGCCGATCCGCTGCGCCTGCAACGCGGTGACGCCGCCATGGAATTTGCCGGCGAGCACTGCGCGCTCACCGGCTGCAACTTTGAAATACAGCACGTCGCCATTTTTGCTTTCGGCACTGAAGTGCACTTTGGCCGGGGCAAACAGGGCGACGGTGCGCGCATCGTGTTCGATGCGGTAGTGGCGGAAGCTGTAGCCGGGAATTTCCAGTCGATAACTCGCCGCGCCGGGCAGCAGCGGCCAGGTCTGACTGCCACGGGTTTCGCTGGCCTTGATCAAGCGTTCGCCGAGCAATTTACCGCGACCGTCGAGCAGGTACAGCTGCTCTTCGTTGGCGTCCGCTTGCCACGCCGGGGTCCAGCGCACGGTCACGCTGTCGGGCTGATCGGTTTGCAGAAACAGACTGCCGTCACGAATCTCGCCCCAGCGCATCGACGCCGCCAAAGCGTCCAGCGACAGGCCGAGACCGAACAGCAGGTACCAGCCTTTCATGCGGGTTTCCTCTGCAGCATCGACCACATCGGCAGCACGTCGCGGGGCAGGATGATCAGGGTTTGCCAGAACGGCACAGCGCTCAAACGGCAATACAGCACCAGCATGGCCACGGTCACCGCCAGATAGGCGATCGATGAGGCGGCGGCGGCGCCGACGATGCCGTACGCCGGAATCAGCACCAGGTTCAGCGCCAGATTGAGCAGCGCGCCCAGGCCCATCAACAACGACACCGAACCGGGGCGATTCTTGCCCAGCAAGTCCAGGCGCAGAATGCTCGCGTAGCACAGACCCAACAGCCCCGGCAGCAACGCCAGCAGCGCCGGGTACGCCGGTTGATAGGCAGCGCCAAACAGAGTAACGATCAACCATTCGCCGATCACGGCCATACTCAGGCAGGCGCCAAGCATGACCGTCGCGGTCAGGCGCAGCGCCAGCGGAGTGACCTTGTCCATGCCTTCATCCTGTTGCAGCAGGCGTTTCATCAGCGGTGTGGTCACCGCTTCGGGAACGATCAGCAGCAATTCGGCAGCAGCGCTGGCCATGGCGTAATGGCCCAGCGCGGTGCTGCCGAGCAGGGCGCCGATGAACAGGTAATCGGAGCGCAGAATCACTTGCTGGAACAGCAGATCGGGATGGCTGCGCGCGCTGTAGCGCAGCAGCTCCTTCTGGCTGGCGCGATCCCATTGCAGCTGCAATGGCTGCGCCCGCTTCAGCCAGACCCAACCGGCGAGCACCACCAGACTGATCCCGGCCAGCCAACTGATCAGCGCTGCCTCCAGCGCCGCGCTCTGCCACATCCAGAACAGTGCGACGAACAGCAACAGCGGCGCCAGCGATTCGATCAGGCGCAAGACGTTGAACGCGACCACGCCACCCGAGGCGTTGTGCAGAGTCAGCAGGCCGCTTTTCAACACGGTCAACGGCACCGCCAGCAGCAACAGCCAGGCGAGCAGGCCCAGTTGCGTGGTCACGTCCAGTTGCGTGCCAAATTCGCGCACCAGCGCCACCACCAGCAAAGTCAGCAAACCGGCCAGCAGACAACCGAACACCAGCACCTGGCTGAGCAGTAAACCCATCGGCCGCTGCTTCGCTGCCTGATAACCGACCGCCGAATTCAGACCGCCGCTGGTGGCCGCGCTGATCAGGTCAGGCAGGGTGCTGAGCAGGGCGAACAGGCCGCGTTCGCTGGGGCCGAGAATCCGCGCGAGCAACACGTTGCGCAGCAAACGCAAGGCGATCATCGCCAGTTTGGTGCCCATGCTCAGCGCCAGATGCTTGAGGTAGTTGCCTCGGCTCATGGCCGCGCTCCCCGGTAAATCCGCCACGACAGCAATTGCGGATGGCGCGCGGTGCGCTGGCTGACGCCGAAACGCGGCAGGTTCAGCGGATCGCCGTCGCCGCGATAGATTCCGGTGCCGGTGCCCAGCGCAAACGGGTAATCGTGATCGGCGACCTGCTGGCGAACGCGATCATCGTTGTCGCCGTTGGGGTAGCAATACACCGGTAGAGGTCGGTTGCAGCCGTTGTTCAATGCGTCGCGGCTGCGGCGGATTTCTTCGCTCAGGCGCGCATCATCGAGACCGGTGAGGATTGCGTGGCTGGCGCCGTGCGGGCCGAACCGCACCAGACCGGAGGCTTCCATCGCCCGCACCTGATGCCAGTCCAGTGCCTGTGGCAGCGAGTCCTTCGGGCATTCGTCGGTGAGCTCTTCCAGTTCCTGCGGAGCCAGGCTTTTCAACCCTTGCAGGTAATGCAGCAGCGCCAGACTGCGGCGCTCGACATCGATGTCATCAAGCAGCACCGGCAGCGGATGCTTGCGCGCATGCAGGCATTCGATCAGGTGCATGCGTGCTTTATCGCCATGGCTGCCCCAAAGGGTTTCGCCGAGGCTTTCCCACCAGAAGCGCTGGCGGCTGCCGATGAAATCGGTGGAGAGAAAAATGCTCGCCGGCACCTGATGTTTTTGCAGCAGCGCGAAGGCGTTGACGGCGTTGTCACGCCAGCCATCGTCAAAGGTCAGCGCCACCCGTGGGCGCTCGCTGCGCAGGGCGTTGGGCTGGAGAATTTCCATCAGCGGCACGCAGTCGAAATGCTTGCGCAGCCACACCAGCAAATGCTCGAACGCTTTCGGTCCGACGCACAGTTCATTGCGGTGCGGCAGGTCGGCGGCGCGGTCGTTGGACAGCACGCGATGCAGCATCAGAATCACCCCTGCGCCCTGCAACTGCTGACGGCCCACCGGCGAGTTGAGGTAGAGCCAGCCACTGGTGCTTTTTATCAGTTGTTTGATCGCCATGGCTTCGGTCCTCTTAACGGTTCTGTTCCGGATTCCACTGGGCATACCGCTGACCGCGCAGGAACTGCCACAGGCCGAGACTCATCCCGGCGAGGGTGACCAGCAGAAACGCGGCGAGGCGGAACGGTTTCGGCAAGCGGTGTTGCGCATCCAGCAGGCCGGCAATTGCCACGCTGTAGCCGAACAGTTGCGCGATCAGGCTCAGGCGATAGAAGCCGTGCTCGTCCCACAGCCAGCAATTGCTCAGCAGCAATGGCAGAAGAAGAACCGGCGCCAGGCGGCGGATCAGTTTGTGGCTGATCAACGCCAGTGAATACAGGCCATGCTTGAGCGGATTGAGCAGCTCGCGGCGCTGGGCCAGGCTTTGCAGGCCGCCGACGGTGACGCGCTGACGACGGCGAAACTGCTTGTCCGCTTCGTCGACGCCATGGTCGATAACCTGCGCTTCGGGCACGTAGACGATGCGCTTGCCGGCCACCGGTGCGCAGGTGCTGATGAAGAAATCGTCGTTGACCTCGGCCGGTACGTTCTGGAACAACTCGCGGCGCAGGGCGAGCAGGGCGCCGTCAGCGGAGACCATGCAACCGGTGCGGTTCTCGACCCGGCGCAGCCAGCCTTCGTAATGCCGGTACAGGCTGTCGCCGATGCTCAGGCCGCCACCAGTAACCGGGATCACCATGTGCCCGGCGCAAGCGCCGACCTGCGGATCGCTCAGCGGCGCGAGCAAGTGGCCGAGGGTGTCGCGCGACCATTGGTTGTCGGCATCGGTGAACACCAGAATGTCGCCGCTGCTCAGGGCAGCGCCGGCATTCAGCGTGGCGGCTTTGCCCTGACGCGGCAGGTCGAGCACGGTGATGCGCGGATCAATCACCTTGTGTGCGCAGGCCACGGTGTCGTCGGTCGAGCCGTCGCTGGCGAGAATGATCTGCAGCGTCGCCGGTTGATAATCCTGCGCCAGCAGCGTGCGCAACTTGTGCTCGATATGCCGCGCCTCGTTGTGTGCGGCGATGACGATGCTGACGTTCAGCGGCGGCGCCGGCGTGTGTCGCCACGCCGGAAACAGCGGCGCGAGAATCGTCAGCAAAAGCGGGTAGCCGATGTAGGCATAGACCGGCAGCAACAGGCACATCCAGAAAATGAACTCAGCCACGGGCAGGCCTCCTTGCGTTCCACTGACACAGACTCAAAATGAACGCCGCGCCGGCCAGGTGCAGGCGCAGCCAGTGCAGGCCCCACAGTTGCAGGGTCAGGAGCGGATCACGGTGCTTGAGACTCTGGCGAACGCTCAGTACCAGCCCCGGCATCAGGGTCAGCGTCACCATTAGCGCTGCGTGGTGCGGAAAACCGTCGAGCAGCGCCGAGATCGCCAGAAAGTCCAGCAGCCAGACGAACAACGACAGCATCGGGAAGCGCAGCAGGCGCAGGCTCATGCCGTGGGTGCGCAGCAGTTGCAGATGGCTGCCCTGACGCCACATTTCCTTGCCCATCCATTCGCGCCAGTTCATTTCGTAACCCCAGTGCAGCGCGACCTTGTCATTGACCGACAGCAGGCGCGCGCCCTGTTCGTGCAGGCGCAGGGTGAATTCCTTGTCTTCGCCGGTGCGCAGGGTCTCGTTGAAACCGCCGACCTTGTCGAACCAGTCGCGACGCATCAGCAGGTTGGAACTGGGCAGCCAATCGACGCTGTGGCTGACGCGGTGCGAGGGCTGCGAGGTGCGGCGTTGCCAGGCCGTGGCGAACCATGGCGCTTCGGCCGGGGTGTGCAGATCCAAGCCGAACACATCGGCCTGGCCACTGGCTTGGATGTCGAACAAGGGCTGCAACCAGGTTTCCGGCATTTCCACGTCGGCGTCGATGAAGGCCAGCCATTCCCCGCTGGCGATCGCCGTGCCGCGATTGCGCAGCGCGCCGATCAACAGCCCCGGCAAACTGAGCACGGTTGCGCCGAACTGCCGGGCAATCTGCGGGCCCTGATCGGTCGAGCCGTTGTCGACCACGATCAGCTCGCACTCGACATTGGCCGCGTGTGCGGCTTTCTGCGCAGCGAGCAGGGTGCGGCCAATGTGCCGCGCCTCGTTGTACATCGGAATGATGATGCTGATCCGCTTCATGCCTGCGTCTCCGGGGTCAGTGGCGCCTGCTCGGCCTTGATGCGCAGGACGCTGGTCAGCGCCAGCATGATCCACACGTATTTCTGGTTCGGCGCGCTGAGGAACATCAGGAACAGGGTCAGCGACAGAAAGCTCACCCCCAGGTGGGTCATCATGTCAGCCCGATATCCGTCACCGCGCAGCATCCACGCCGCCCGCGCGCGGATCAGGTTGTACAGACCGAGCCCGAGCATGCCGACGAAGAACAGCCCGGCGGGCACGCCCAGTTCGCTGAAGATTTCCAGATAGGTGTTGTGGGCGCGGCGGTACAGGTCGCCGATCTTGCGGTTGGCGGAAAACGCCTTGGCGTAACCGGTGGTCGCGTAATGCAGCGGGAAGGTCCCGGGGCCGGAGCCGAGCACCGGGTGCTCGCGGATCATCTGGCTGCCGACGACGATGTAGGAAGCACGGCGGCCGAGGGATTCGTCCTGCGCCTTGGAGCCGGCGCTGAGGATGCTCAATGACTGGATCCGCGCCATGTAACCGGCCGGCATGGCGTAGATCGCCAGCGGAATCACGATGGCCGCACCGAGCATGACGAAACCCAGGTGCCGTGGGCGGATGTGGGTCAGTTGCGCGCGGTAGTGCCAGATGCCGATGAGCAGACTCAACGCCAATACCACCAGGCCTGAGCGCGATTCGGTCTTGGTCATGCCACCGAGCAACAGCAGGCAGCAAGCGCCCCAGAACAAGCGGTGCAGCAGGTTCGGACTGCGGATCACCAGCAGCAGTCCAAGAGGAATGGCGAAGGCGATCAGCATGGCGAAGGCGTTGGGGTCTTCGAGCAGGCCGGCGGCGCGGCCCTGATCCTGAAACTTCGCCGAGAACATCGCCATGGCGCAGGTCGCGGTGACGGCGAGGGTCACCAGCCGGGCGAACAGGTCGAGGTTCAGTTCGCGGCCGATCAACAACGTAATGACAAACAGCACCAGACCAACGCTGAGCTCGCGCAGGTGCCCCAGCGACATGCCCATGTCATCGGTATTGAGCAAGCTGAGAAAATACAGAACCATGAAGCCGATCAGGCAGTGCCACAGATTGCTGCGCAGGCGCTGCGACGGAATCTGGTGCAGCGCCAATTGCAGCATCACGATCACTGCCAGCGAGGCGCCGAGCAACTTGCTGCCCGACACCGAGCTGTCCTTGAAGAACCCTTCGAACGGCACCAGCGCGGCAATGCCGAGCAGGCCCCAGGTCGGCTTGCGGTACAGAACGGTGAAACCGACCAGACCAATAACCGCCCCCGGTGCCAGATACGGCCAGGGACTGGCCAGCAGACCGAGGCTGACCAGGGCGAACAGACTGACGATCGAGAGCGGGAAAATCATGCGCGTGTCTCCCGTGCCGTTTGGATGTACAGCTGCGACCAGCGTTCGGCCAATGCCTTGAGGTCGTAGCGCTCCTGTTGGGTGCGTCTGGCGTTGTCGCGCAACTGCGCGGCCAGCTTCGGTTCGGCCAGCAAGGTGTCGAGCTGGCGGGCGAGGGCGGCGGTATCCGTCGGCGCCGCGAGCAGGCCGTTGTGACGATCCTGCAGGACATCCGGAATACCGCCGACCGCGAACGCCACCACCGGCACGCCGGCCTGCATCGCTTCGAGCAGAATCATTGGCGTGCCCTCGGTGCGCGAGCTGATCACCAACGCATCGAGTTGCTGCCACCAGCCTTGCATCGCCGTCTGGTAGCCCGGCAGGCGAATCCGCTGCTGCAACCCGGCAGCATCGATGCGCGCCTGCAAGGCCTCGCGTTCCGGGCCGTCGCCGAGCATCACTGCGTCCAGTTGCGGATGCTGGTGACACAACGCAATCAGCGCATCGAGGAACAGGTCCGGGCCTTTTTCACTGCTCAACCGCCCGACGTAACCGGCCAGCCAGCGTTGCCGCTCCGCCACCGGCTGCATTGCCGGTGCTGCCGGCAAACCGTTGGGAATCACCTGCAACTTCTCCGCGCTCACGCTGGCCTTCAGATGCAGCGTGGCGATGCTTTGCGCCACGCAAACCACCCGTTTCACCGACGCCGTGCGGCACAGTTGCAGGCTCAGCCAGGTGTAGAACTTCTGCTTGCGACTGCGCGGGGTGAAGCCGTGCTGGGTGATCACCAGCGGCAGGCGCAGCAGCGCGGCGCCGACCCAGCCGAACAGCAGCCCTTTGAAGTTGTGGGTGTTGAGCAACGGTTTGTCGCCCCGGCGCTGACGCAAGTGCCGCAGCAATTCGCCGAGCCCGGCACAAGCGCGAGCGTCCACCCCGGCTTCACGAAAGCGCGCGATCAGTTCTGGCGGCGCGTCGAGGAACAGCACCTGGTGCTGCCCCGGCGTGGCCAGGCAATGATCCAGCAACATCCGCTCGGCCCCGTAGAAGCCGCCGCTGCTGAGCAAATGAATGATCGGCAGGGCGACGATTGGGGTGGACACCGCGTTCAATTGCGCACCCAGTGCACCAGGCTCGGCATGGTCCAGTTCTTGTGCGGATTGCCCGGCTGCGACGTTTCTTCGTTGAGCACCAACAGCACCGGCAGGCCCAGCTCATGGCTGATTTGCGCCGGATGCTTGAAGCGGTGATCGAAGAACTCACGCACGTAGACGAACGCGATTGCCAGCAGCAAACCGGTGAACAGCCCGAACGGAATGATCAGCAGTGGTTTTGGGAACGCCGCCTCGGTCGGTTCGAACGGTGGGCTGAGTACCCGGGCGTTGGACAGGTCATCGTTGAGCGAGCGCGTGGTGCTGCTTTCGGCAAAGCGCTGGGCATAGGTCGAGAACGCTGCGTGCAGCGCATCGATCTCGGTGTCCATCTGGCGCAGTTTGCTCTGGGTCTGCTGCAAGTCGCGGATGCGGTTCTTGAACTCGGCGATGCGTGCGGTTTTCTGCTCGATCACCTGCTTGACCACGGCCAGGTCGGCGGTGCGTTCCTGGATGCGGTTGCTCACCACTTTGAGAAACTGCTGACGGGTGCGGGCGATCTGCTCGCGGGTCAGCAGCATCGGTTCGCTGCCGGGCTGGAACACCGCCAGATCGTTCATGTAACGGCTGACCTGGCTGGTCAGTTGCTCGCCCATCTGTTTGATTTCCCGGTCCTCGAACGCCACGTTGTCGACGGTGGTGGTGAAGGTGTAGGGGAAGGTGTAGTCGTTGAGCTTGCTGCTGCTGGCGGCGGCGAGCGCGGTTTTCAGATACTCGAGCCAGCGTTGGCTTTGCAGCAGGCGGTCCTGATACAGGTTCAGCGCCTGTTCTTCAGTGTTGATGGCGTTGAGGCGGAAGGTGATTTCCTCCTTCGGATCTGCCGCGCCGACATTTTCCAGCAGCGCTTGGCGGTTACCTTCCAGACCATCGAGCCGCACTTGATACTGGTGTTTTTTGGTCTCGTAGAACGACTGCGGCAAGTCGATCGATTGCAACGCCTGACGGCTGACCAGATAGTTCTGCAGCAGGGCGCTGACAAACGTCGTGCCTTGCTGCGGATCCGGGAAGCTGTAGGTGATCGAGATCACGTTGGAGCCGGGCAGGGTCTCGATTTTCAGGCTGTCGACGGCTTGCTGGGTCAGGGCGTCGAGGGTGGTGTCACGCACCGGATCGGTTTCCATGCCGAGCCCGTTGCGCAGCGGGTTGATGACGTACTCGCGCAGCGGTGTCGAGACGTAGCGCTTGAACGGTTCGCCAAGCAACTTGGCGAACACCCCGGGTGGCGGGCTGTATTCACCGTTGTCGCGCAGTTCGCTGATGGTCTGACGGATCAGCGCTGGCGAACGGAGGATATTGCTCTCGGTTTCCATGTCCGCCAGCGACGGCGGAATGAAGGTGGCGTTGTCCACCGTGAGCGACGTGGTGGCGTCACCCTGAGAGAGTTTTTTCGACTGCACGATGACCTGCGCGGTGATATCGAAGCTCTGTTTGAGCAGCAGCGGCAGGAGCAGGGCGATGACTGCAAAGGTCAGGAAGACGCGCTTCACCAGTTGCTTGTTGGCGAAGAAAATCCTGAAGAACTCATGCAGGTAGTTTTCCTTTGGGTTCATGTCGGTCACCTGTGAGTTAGTTGTCGCTGTCTTTGTTGTCGACGCGGTAGCCGAAGCTGAAACCGACGCCCTGGAACAGCACCACATCAGCCAGTTGGCGGGCGAGTTCGCCGGCGCTGGCCAGTTTGGTTTTTGGCACGTAGAGCATGTCGTCCGGTTGCAGGTAAGCGATTTGCGGGGCATCGCCGGACAGGGCTTTTTCGACGTCGTAGCGCACCGCTTTCACCTGATTGCCGTTGCGCCGCATGATCACCACCGAATCCAGCCGCGCCTTGACGTTGGTACCGCGCGCCAGAGTCAGCGCCTCGAGCACCGACACCGGCCGGCGTATCGGATACGAGCCCGGTTGTGCGACTTCACCCAGCACGTAGATCTCGTTGCCGGCGGTGGACTTGAGCAGCACGTCCACAGTCATCCGGCCCGGCAGTTGCGCGTACTTTTTGTTGAGGAAGGTTTCCAGTTGATTGACGGTCATGCCTTGCAGCGGCACGGCGCCGATTTCCGGAAAACTTGCGTAGCCGTCAGTACCTACGGTGATCTCGCGGCTCATACCGGTGGCCGGGTGGTTCAGCGCACTTTTCAAGTTCTGCTCGTTGCTCAAGGGGCTGATGATCTGCACGGTGAGCTGATTGCGGTTGGGCTGGAACAGCTGTTTGCGCTGATAGACGCGCTGGATTTCCTGACGGGCTTCTTCGCTGGTCAGCCCGGCGATTTTCACCGAGGTGTTGGCGCCTGGCAGTTCGATGGTGCCGTCGGGCAGCACCAGTTGATTGCCGTTGAGCTGGCTGGCGGCGGTGAAATTCAGGCCGATCTGGTCGCCCGATTGCACGCGGTAGGCGTCCGAGCCGCTGGTGCTGATATGGAAGATCACGTCCAGCACATCCTGCGGGCGCAGGGTCTGCTCGATCTTCGGCATATCGGTCGCCTGGGCATTGGCCGGGGAAGCGGTGAGAATATTCACCGGCATGTTCTGGGTGTCGGAAGTGCTGGAGCAGCCCGCAAGCGGCAGCAACAGCAGGACAAGCATTCTGGCGTTCATGGCGTCATCCTTTGCGTTCGCTTACAGGTTTTTGTAAAGCCATTTGGGCATGTAGTACTTGCGCCGGTTGAACACGCTGCCGACCACTTTCGCCCCGGCCTGAGTCAGGCGTTGCACAGCGGCCTGGGCGACTTCCCAGCGGGTGTCTTCGGCGCGCACGACAAACACCACGCCGTCGACCTGAGTGCTGATGACCAGGGTGTCGGCGGCGGAATACACCGCGTCGCCGTCGATCACCACAAAGCGGTACTGGCTGCCCAACTGGTCGAGCAACGGGCTCAGGCGCTCGGCGGTCAGGTGTTCCAGCGTGCGGATCGGCCGGCCGTTGGGCAGCACATGGAAGGGCAGGCTCGAGACCTGCACCACGCAGTCCTGCAACAGCGGCGGGTTGCCCGGGTTGAACAGCAGGTCGCGCAGGCCGCGCTCCTTGCCGAGGTTCATCTGCTGGGTGAGGTTGTTCGCCGACTGGCTGGCATCGACCAGCAGCACCTGGCCGCTGCTCATCTGCGCCAGTTGACTGGCCAGTGCCAGCGCGCTGGTGGTGGTGCCGGCGCCGGGGTTGGCGGCGGTCAGGAACAGAATGCGCAGGTCGAGATCCAGCACGGTCGAAGTCAGATTCGATTCGCTGGGGCTGGCGATGCTCAGGCTTTTATTGGTTGAACCGTCCATTAGCTTGCTCCGTGGCCGCTGAATACTTTGAAGGGGGTTTTCAACAGAATCTTCAGATCAAGCAGAAGGCTCTGCTCGGCGATGTAGCTGAGGTCCAACTCAACGCGCTGGTCGAAGTCGATGTTGCTGCGTCCGGAGATCTGCCACAGACCGGTCATGCCGGGGTAGATCGCCAGACGCGCGAGGTGATTGTCCTTGTAGCGGTAAGCGTTGAACGAGGTCGGGCGAGGGCCGACCAGGCGCATGTCGCCGGTCACCACGTTGATCAGATTCGGCAGCTCATCGAGGCTGGTGCGCCGCAGAAAACTGCCGATGCCGGTGACGCGCGGGTCTTTGTCGATCTTGAAGTCGATGGCGTCTGCGCCGTGCTTGTTCAGGTGGCGCAGCGACTCTTTGAGTTCTTCGGCGTTGCTGACCATGGTGCGGAACTTGAACATGCCGAACTTGCGCCCGCGATAACCGGTGCGTTTCTGCACGAACAGCACCGGCCCCGGGCTGGTGAGCTTGATGGCCAGGGCCAGGCCCAGCAGCACTGGCGAGATCAGCACGAGAATCGTCAGCGCACCGAGGCAGGCGACCACCCGATTGGTCCGCGACAGCTGCCATGGGCGGCCACCATCGCGGCCGCTGAGCCAGCCGCGACCCTGACGGTGGATCGCCGCGTCGAGGCGCATGCGATGTTCCGGGTCGACGCGCTTGTCAGGGCGCATCTGTGCAATCGACACACTTCTTTCATGTCCAGTCATGGCGTCCTCCGCATTCAATCAGCCGCAAGCGGCGCACGGGCAGTGGGGTAGTAGTCGCGGAACCAGGCGATGAAGCGGCCCAGTCCTTCATCCAGTTCTATCCGGGGCTGGAATCCGGTGGCCTGGGCCAGATCGCTGGCCTCGGCGCAGGTGTTGAGCACGTCGCCCGGTTGCAGTGGCAGCAGCTCGACAATGGCTTGCTGATCGAGATGTTTTTCCATCAGCGCGAGGTAGGTTTTCAGCGCGACCGGCTGCTGCCCGCCGATGTTGAACAGGCGCCACGGCGCCATGCTGCTGGCCGGGTCGGGCTGTTCGCGATCCCACTGCGGATTGGCTTGCGGTGGCTGATCGATGAGGCGAGCGATGCTTTCGATGATGTCGTCGATGTAGGTGAAATCGCGCTGATGCTCGCCGTAATTGAACAGCTTCAGCGGCTCGCCTTCGCTGATTGCCCGGGCGAACTGGATCGGCGACATGTCCGGCCGGCCCCAAGGCCCGTACACGGTGAAAAAACGCAGGCCGGTGCAGGGAATGCCGAACAGATGGCTGTAGCTGTGCGCCATCAGTTCATTGGCTTTCTTGGTCGCGGCGTACAGCGACAGCGGGTGGTTGACGCCATCCTTGACCGAGTAAGGCGTGTGTTGATTGGCGCCGTACACCGAACTCGACGAGGCGTAGATCAGGTGCTCGACCGGGTGGTGCCGGCAGCTTTCGAGAATGTTCAGGAAACCGTTGAGGTTGCTGTCCAGATACGCCCGGGGATTGTCCAGCGAATAACGCACCCCGGCCTGCGCGGCGAGGTGGATCACCACTTGTGGCAGCTCGCGGGCAAACAGCGCGTCGATCGCTGAAGCGTGGGCCAGATCCACCGTGGCCAGAGGAAAATCGCCAACCTGCCCGCGCACCCACTGCACGCGGTCGTGCTTGAGCTGCGGGTCGTAGTAGTGGTTGAAATTGTCCAGGCCGACCACCGAATG
The DNA here is from genome assembly GCF_004307505.1 of Pseudomonas sp. Sample_11. Classification (NCBI taxonomy): domain Bacteria; kingdom Pseudomonadati; phylum Pseudomonadota; class Gammaproteobacteria; order Pseudomonadales; family Pseudomonadaceae; genus Pseudomonas; species Pseudomonas sp. Sample_11. The sequence goes on along the minus strand of NZ_RCOD01000017.1, from coordinate 13,394 downwards.
CCCGTCGCGCAGCAAGCGCAGGACGCAATGGGCACCAATGAAACCGGCGGCACCGGTCACCAGAATCTTCATGGCCGCAGCCCTTCAGGGGCGATGTGGCGCAGACCGATGCCGCTGTAATGCAGGCCGGCGGCGGCAACCTGTTCCGGGTTGTACAGGTTGCGTCCATCGATGATTACCTTCGAACGCAGCTTCTCTGCGAGCAGTTCGAAATCGACCACCCGGAAGTTTTTCCACTCGGTGCAGATCACCAGCGCGTCGGCGTCTTCGAGGGTATCGTCGCGGGTCGCGCACAGGTGCAGGTCGTTGCGGTAGCCGTAGATGCGCCGGCACTCGGACATGGCTTCCGGATCGTAGGCCTGCACGCTGGCGCCTTCGGCCCACAACGCGTCCATCAGGTAACGGCTGGGGGCTTCGCGCATGTCGTCGGTGTTCGGTTTGAACGCCAGGCCCCAGACGGCGATGGATTTGCCGGCCAGGCCTTGCGGGAACTGCGCGCGCAATTTGCTGAACAGGATGTGCCGCTGGCTGTCGTTGACGTCGGTGACGCTGCGCAGCAGTTTCAACGGCATGCCGTTGTGTTCGGCGGTGTGCAGCAGGGCACGCAGATCCTTGGGAAAGCACGAGCCACCGAAGCCGCAGCCCGGATAAATGAAGTGGTAGCCGATGCGCGGGTCGGAGCCGATGCCTTTGCGCACCGCTTCGATGTCGGCGCCGAGCAGTTCGGTGAGGTTGGCCAGTTCGTTCATGAAACTGATGCGGGTGGCGAGCATCGCGTTGGCCGCGTACTTGGTCAGCTCGGCGCTGCGGTTGTCCATGAACATCAGTTTTTCGTGGTTGCGGCAGAACGGCGCGTACAGCTCGCTCATCTGCTCGCGGGCAGCGTCGTCGCGGGTGCCGATGATGATCCGGTCCGGGCGCATGCAGTCGGCGAGGGCGCTGCCTTCCTTGAGAAATTCCGGGTTGGATACCACCCGCACCTGCAGCTCGGTTTTGCCGCGCAACAGCAATTCGCTGGTGGCCGTGGCCAGGACTTGATCGGCAGTCCCGACCGGCACCGTGGATTTGATGATCAACGTGCGATCAGCCTCCATCAGGCCGGCGATCTGCCGGGCGACGTTAAGCACATGGCTGAGATCGGCAGAGCCGTCTTCGTCCGCCGGAGTGCCGACGGCGATGAAAATCAGCTCGGCGTGAGTCACCGCATCACTGGCCTGAGTGCTGAACAACAAGCGCCCGGCCTTGATGTTTTCTTCAAGTGTTGCGGACAGGCCTGGTTCACTGATGGGCGGCACCGCTTGTTGCAGTTGTTTGATCTTGTTCGGATCAATATCAATGCATAAAACCCGATGGCCGACATCGGCAAGTGCAGCGGCTTGTATAAGTCCGACATAGCCAGTGCCAAATACGCTCACGTCCATCTGCGCACCTCAATAAAACCAGAAAAGTTAATTACGGATGAGATTGTTAAAGGGGTATAGCGCAGGGTTTGGAAAGCGTGTCAGCAAAATGACATGTTGCACGGGTATAACACTTGAGGCGTTTTTGGCGATTGGCCATCAAGTCATTGCTGCCATTGAATTTGTTGTTTTCTTGCAGATTTGTTCAGATTTTATTTAACCGACAGACGGTCTAAGTCCCCGAAATTAAAGGCTTTCATCCCCGCAGGTGTGTCAGATTTGAGTCACCGTTTTTTTGACGCTTTACCCGGCTATCAGTCATTTCTTGCGCTTTGATGGCCGGGTGCTAGTGTCAGGTTCTGACCGACAAAGCTTTGACAACCTCCCATTTCGGACGGCCGGTATCGCCATGTTCAAATACGCCAAGGAACTGCTTTTAGTTGCCTATCTATTGCTCTTTTCCGACTATTACCTTGATCGGTTAAATGCTATCGGGTGGGGTTTGAATGTACTTGTTTTTGGCGCGATGTTTTTGGCGCTTACTTTTGCTTTATATCTAACTGCCTATATACGTCAGGCTCTCGTTCGACATGCATTCGCATTAACGATGTTTGCCGCAGCAGTTTTTTTTGATGTTTACACCCGTGTCACCGCGGATTACCTGAGGTACAGCGATTTTGTCTCGCTGGTGTACTCCGGCGGCTTCATTCAGGAAGCGGCCTATCAGTATCGCGATGCGATCCTGCGCGCGGTGCTCAGTGGCTTGCTGCTGTTGTTCGGCATCGGACTCAAGCCGCGTCATGCGCTGTTCATACCCAACACGTTGCGGGTCGCGGCGCCCCTCGTCGGCGTATTGATGCTCAGCGGATTATTGTTTCTACGAGCGGGTGAGGGCGCACGTGGCCTGCCGATCATGTACACGCCGCTGGCCTACCTGAACCTGTTTGCCTACGAGGCGCTACACGATACCGTTGGCCCCCGTGAAGCGGTGACGCTTGCGCGCGCCACGCCCGCCGTCGGCCATGACATTGTGCTGATCATTGACGAAAGCATTTCCGGCAATTACCTCGACATCAACGCGCCGTTCGGCGTGCACAGCAACCTCAAGCAAGCGCCGGCCGGGGTCGATGTCTTCAACTTCGGTTATGCCGCGTCCATTGCCAATTGCAGCGCCGACACCAATGTCACCTTGCGCTACGGCGGCACCCGCGCCGACTACAGACGCATCAACAGCACGTTGCCGTCGATCTGGCAGTACGCGAAAAAGGCCGGGCTCGGCACGGTCTACATCGACGCTCAGCGCACGGCCGGCAATTTGCAGAACCTGATGACCGCCGCCGAGAAAAACGACATCGACAGTTTCGTGCAATTCGACCAGACCAGCGTGCGCGACCGCGACATGGCGGCAGCGGCGAAGCTGATCGAACTGCTCAACGACAATCGCCCCGAGCTGATCGTGATCAACAAGGTCGGCGCGCATTTTCCGGTGCATGACAAATACCCGGACGCGTTCATGGCCTACCGGCCGACGCTGCCCCGCGGACAGTTCACCGAAGTCGCCGACACTGGCGAACGCACCGGTTTCAACGGCCAGCCGGATGACTGGGTGCTGTATCGCAACGCCTACAAGAACACGCTGTTGTGGAACGTCGGCGAGTTCTTCGCCCGGGTGTTTGCCCAGGCCAACCTGAACAATGCGCTGCTGATCTACACCTCCGATCATGGCCAGGATCTGCATGAGCGCGGCAACCCGGGCTTGAATACTCATTGCGGCGGCGACCCGGTGGAAGAGGAGGGGTTGGTGCCGCTGGTGGTGATCCAGGGTCGTGGATTGCAGACGCCGGACTGGGCGGCGAATCTGCCGGCAAACAAGGATCGCTCCAGCCACTACAACATCTTCCCGACGCTGTTGCAGGTGATGGGCTACGACTTGGGCGCAATCGAAGCGGTATATGGCAAACCGCTGAGCGTGCCGACGGCGGATGAGTTCACTTTCAACTACCGCTTCAATGCGCGCTTGGGGGCCAAGCCTGAGTGGAAGCATATCGATCTGGGCAGCATCGTTACGCCTGAGCGGGCACCGGCGAGTGTGGCTGCGGGGCAGTGAGTTTCGGGTCGCTCGGGCGGGCCTCTTCGCTGGCAAGCCAGCTCCCACAGGGTTCGAGGTTGTTCACAAATCCTGTGTCAGCACTGGCCTCTGTGGGAGCTGGCTTGCCAGCGATGGGACCAGCACTGACACCAGCCAATTCAAAGCTTCAGCCACCGCGCCCGATACTCCCCAGGCGCGCACCCCAGCCAGCGCACGCAAGCCCGGTTGAATCCCTGCACATCGCTGTAACCCAACCGATCCGCCACTTCGACCAGCTCCAGCGCCCCGGACTGCAACAGGTCCTCGGCCCGATAGCGCCGATGCTCATCAAGCAGTTCGCTGAAGGTCCAGCCCAACGCCTTCAAACGCCTTGCCGCCGTGCGCTCAAGCACATGCTGTGTAGCACAGAACTGCTGCCAATCCGCTGAAGCCAGATCTTCGATCAGATAATCGCTGAGCTGTCCGAGCAAGGTCGATTCACTGAGGCATCGGGTCTGTTCCAGCAGATCGACAAGCGTTGTTTCCAATCTCGGATTACCCGGTGTCAACGGCATCACGAACAGCTGAGGATCCAGATAAATCGCCGCGCATGATTGCTCTGCGCTCACCGGGGTGCGCAATGCCGATTGATGCTGCTCGCGGCTTGCCGATGCCAGTGCCACACCCAGCACCGGATCACCGGGCACGCCGCTGGCGAGCAACTTGCGTCGCACCAGGCTGCACAGGCTGACGAGGATGTAATCGGTCAGCGCCGCCGGAGCACCAAGACGGCCGGCTTCGACCAAGCGCAGTGTTACGCCGCCATCTTCACGCAGGATTTGCACACGGAAGTGTCCGTTGAAAAACGCAAAGTACTCGGCGAAAAATTCACAGGCACGTTCCAGCGACACGGCGACATCGAACAGATAGGTCAGTCCATTGGTGGCCGTCGAAACGAAACGTTCACCCGCAGCCAGACCGATCAGTGGATCGCCGCTCTGTTCCACGGCAAACGCCCAGAAGCGCCGCGACATCAGCAGCGGCATGCGTGTGAACGGCGTGCGCAGATCGAACAGGCTGCGGCGCAGTTGTGCTTCGATTGCGCCTTGGCTAATGCCGCGCGCGAGCAATTCTTCAATGGCCGGAAGCAAGGTCGGCGCGTAAAAAGCGTTAACGGATTGCGGATGGGTTTTGCTCATGTTGCGCGCGCGTCTCCCGTCGCTCCGTTAGCCGCCAGCAACCGCTGATCGACGCTGAGGATCGCCTCAATCATTGCCCGCGCTGCTGGCGTCAGGGTAAAACCGGCGCGGCTGACGATGCCATAACCCAGTTGCAGCGCCGGCTCGTCATGGGGGACGTCGACAAAGTCGAGCAGCTCGATCAGGCCGCGATCAAGTTGTTCACGCAAGGCCTCAAGCGTGGCCAGCCCCACCGCGTCGGAGCGCAGCACTACGCGCTGGATCGCGTCAAATTGTGCGCACTCGACGCTCGGGTTGAAGTCCTGCTCACCAAGGATATCGGCGAGCACCTTGCGGATCATCGGTGGAATGCGCGTGCCGACGATCGGGTAATCGAGCAGGGCGCGCAATCGCAGGTCTCGTTGCGCGAGGAGCGGATGGCCGGCGCGACAGAAAAACCGTCCCGGCCGCGTGCGCAGCAGGTGCACCTGATACTGCGGATCGCTGACAAAGTGCCGCGCATCGGCGACGAAAAACTCGATCTGCTGCTCGCGCAACCACAGCGTCAGCTGCTGCCAGTCGCCCTGATGAAACCGCGTGCGAATCGCCGGATGCGCATCAATGAAGTCGGCCAGCGCTTCCGGCACCAGCACCTGCGCCGGATACGGACCGCAACCGAATTGCAGTTCGCCGCCGGTGAGGCCGTTGTATTGCGTCAATTCGTTGTGCAGCGCCTGGCTGCCAGCGAGCAGGCGCCGCGCATGTTGCAGCACCAGCTCGCCTTGCCCGGTCAGGCGAAATTCGCGGCTGCTGCGCTCGACCAGCTCGCAGTCAAGATCACGCTCCAGAGTCTGGATGCTGCGGCTGAACGCCGGTTGACTGAGGTTGATCGCCTCGGCGGCGCGACCGAAGTTGCGGTAATCAGCGAGGGCGACCAAGTGGCGAAGCTGGCGAAGATCCATCATGCGTCTCCTGCATTTAGCGGATACTTTTAATGCATTGGATCGATAGCACGTCCGCTGGCATAAGTACACGCCTGTTCTTCGATGGCACGCCTTCATGTCTCAGCCTCTGTTCGCCTCCAGCGCGTTTACCCGCACGATTCTCGCGCATGCTCGCCAGTCCGGACTGTGCCCGCAACGCTTGATGGCGCGCGTGGGGATCTGCCCGTCTGTGCTTGCCGGACAGCATCAATTGATCGCCGCACAAGCGCTTGAACAGTTGTGGCTTGAGTGTGAATGGTCAGGGGTAGCGCCGACGTTTGGCTGTGAACTGGCCGACGGGATGGCGACCGATTGCCTGCAAGGACTGAATATCCTACTCGACTCGTCCGCGACCTTGCGGGCCAGTCTGAAGTGCTTCATCGACTGCTTGCCAAGGGTGATCAATTACGTTGCGGTGGAACTCGTCGAGGCGGGCGATTTTGCTCATTTGCGCCTGCGTTCGCAGCAGGGGCAGTTGCATCATTTCGCTCTGGATGCGGCAGTGATAACGCTGGTGCGCAACATTGCCCGTCGATTGGGCGGGGCGCCTGGAGATTTGTTTGTGAGTGTCAGCCTGCGCCCGGCGCAATTGGCCGGTGGCTGGCTGCGTGGAGTGGGTATCGCGGTGGAGCAGGGCGAACATCTGTGCCTGACCTTGCCGAGATATAGCCTCGATCAGGTCTTGCTTGGCGCCAACCCGTTTCTGCACCAGAGCATGCTGCGTCACTGGCACGCTGAAACTCGCGCACCTGCGCGTGAGGACAATCTGACAATGGCGCGGCACTGGCTGACGGCGGGTGATCAACCGATCGAACGGATAGCTGAGCGGCTGGGTTATCGCCAGCCGAGCAACTTTATCCGCGCGTTTCGCAAACAGTTCGGGATTACGCCGAAGCAGTTCCGGTTGAATCCGGGGCAGGTTTGTTGAAAGCACAATTGAGGTGATTGATCGTTATTGAGGGTGCCAGCAAGATTTACCCCCTCACCCCAGCCCTCTCCCCCAAGGGGGCGAGGGGGAAAGGGAGCCGATCTTCATGGCGTTCGGAATCTGAGTTCAACTCGGTATCCCACGTCGGCGTATCTCGTACATCCAACACGGTCAGTCCCCTCTCCCTCCGGGAAGGGGGCTTGTGAATCATGGGAGCTGATGTGCGTGTTATTCAAAATTGCATTCAACTCGTCATCCCACGTCGGCGTATCTCGTACATGCAACTCGGTCGGTCCCCTCTCCCTCCGGGAGAGGGCTAGGGTGAGGGGCTTTTGACTTACGGCGTGACGATATTGAACTGCGGCCCGAACGTATCCAGGCTGCCCATCAATAATCCGAATTTCTGACCATTGCCCTGCAACTTCACCAGTCCTTTTTGCATCGCCGTCGGGAAGTCCAATTGTTTCAGGCTGATCTTCTCCAGCGTATCGCGGCTCAGACTGACGCTCGCATCCGCCGCCGGATTCAAGCCGGCGCGGTGAGTCAGCACGCCATTGCGCAAGGTCAGGGTGAAATCTTTTTGCACATCGTCGAACGTCCAGTTCAGCGTCAGGTCATGGGCCACGGCTTTGTCGCTGTCCAGGCGTACCGCGAGGTAGTCGAAGAACATTTCCGGACTCATCGCCCGGACCATGTCCACCGATACGGTATTGGCAGACTGCGGTGGTACGCCGTTGCGCAGTTCCATCGCACCGGTCAGGTACATGTTGCGCCAGGTGGCGTTCTCGCTTTGATAACCCAACTGCTCCAGCGTCTCGGCTTGAGCATTGCGTGCATCCGCGTTGTCCGGATCGGCGAACAGCAACTGGTTGCCCAACTGCGCGGCCCATCGGTAGTCAGCGCTGGCCATCGCACTGCGCATTTTCTCCAGCACCGACGCGGTACCGCCCATGGCCTCGACCGAGCGTTTAGCCGCATCGACCGGGGGCAGCGGGTTGAGGTTGGCCGGGTTGCCGTCGTAGAAACCCATGTAGCGCTGATACACCGCGCGCGTATTGAAACTCAGCGAACCGTAATAACCACGGGTGTACCACTTCTGATCGAGCGAGCCGGGCAGCTTCTTGATCGCATCAGCGATTTCCAACGGCGTCAGGCCCTGGTTGAGCAAGTGCAGAGTGCGGTCATTGATGAAGGCGTACATGTCACGCTGATCGGCGAGCAAAGTACGAATCCGCTCGCCACCCCAGGTCGGCCAGTTGTGTTGGGCGAACAGCACGTCCGCCTTGTCGCCGTAGCGGGCCAGACTGTCATCGAGGTATTGCGACCAGGCTTTGGCATCACGCACCTGCGCACCGCGCGGGGTGAGGATGTTGTGCATCATCTGCGTGGCGTTTTCGGCCATGCACAAGGCTTTCAGCTGCGGTAGATAAAGGTTCATTTCCGCGGGCGCTTCGGTGCCCGGGGTCAGCTGGAATTCGATTTGCAGGCCGGCGATGGTGCGGGTTTCCAACGGCTCGGCAATCAGATCGGTAGGCGCGATCAGTGTGACCGTGCCACCGCTGGGCGCGCTCTTGCCGAGGCCAGCGTCGACCTGGCCTTTTTCACTGCGCGGCAACAGGCTGCCGAATTGGTACTGCGCGCGGCGGCTCATGGCGTTGCCGGCCATGACGTTCTCGCTCATCACGTGTTCCATGAAGCCGACCGGCGCGTAGACCTTGACCTTGCCGGACTTGACATCGGCCTCGTCGATCACCCCGCGCACGCCGCCGAAATGATCGACATGGGTGTGGCTGTAGATCACCGCGACGACCGGTTTGCGCGGCCGATTGGCGTAGTACAGGTCCAGCGCCGTCCTGGCGGTTTCGGCCATGGTCAGCGGATCGATGATGATCAGCCCGTCGTCACCTTCGATGATGGTCATGTTGGCGAGGTCGAGGCCGCGCACCTGATACAGCTTGGGGCTGACCTCGAACAGACCGGCGTGGACATTGAGCTGGGCCAGTCGCCACAGGCTTGGATTGACCGATTCCGGCGCCTTGTCTTTGGCGAGGAAATCATAGGCATTGACGTTCCAGATGACTTTGCCGGCGGCATCCTTGATCTGACCCTTGAACGGTGCGATCAGGCCTTTGCTGACGGATTCGAAATCGGTGCGGTCGCTGAAAGGCAGGGTTTGCAGGACGGCAGCGTTGCTTGCGGCGGTTTGCATGCTCGGCGCAACCGCACCGTCAGCAGCGAGCAACGGTTGGCTCAGACAAGTGGTGATCAGGCAGGTCAGCAGGCCACGCGGGCTCAGGATGAAACGGGGCATGGGTGTCTCCGGTTTTTTTATCGTTATGGCCGAACAGCCAGCAGCGTAGGGCGCGTCCCGGAGTTGGCGATGATCATCAGCGGACAAAAACCATTCAGGGCCGCTATCCTAGGCCCAGGTTCACTGATCGGGTTTGCCCATGCTTGAGGTTCGCGACGTTTTCAAAAGCTATGCCACGCCACAGGGATTGTTGCCGGTGCTGCAAGGCGTCGACCTGACGCTGGAGGCCGGTGGCAGCCTCGCGCTGATGGGCGAGTCGGGCAGTGGCAAAAGCACGCTGCTGCATCTGGTGGCGGGGCTGGACAAGGTCGACAGCGGCAGCATTCGCAGCGGCGAATATCGCTTGGAAGCCATGAGCGAAGCGCAACTGGCGAACTGGCGGCGCACGGAAATCGGTCTGGTGTTTCAGCAGTTCAACCTGATCGGCAGCCTGCGCGTGGAAGACAACCTTGCCTTTCAGGCGCGCCTCGCCGGGCGCCATGAGCCGCGCTGGCAAGCGCATCTGGTGCAGCGTCTGGGGCTGGGCGATCTGCTCTCGCGGTATCCCGAGCAACTCTCTGGCGGCCAGCAGCAACGAGTTGCATTGGGCCGCGCATTGGCTTCGCAGCCGAAATTGCTCTTGGCCGATGAACCCACCGGCAGCCTCGATGAAGCGACCAGCGATGAAGTGCTGCGGCTGTTGCTGGAATTGCTCGATGACACGCCGACGACTTTGTTGATGGTCACTCACAGTCAGCGCGTGGCGGCGCGTCTGGCTCAGCGCGTGGTGTTGTCGAACGGACGGGTCGCCTGATGATCTGGCGGCAAACCCTGCGCGCGCTGCTCAGCCACTGGCGGCGCCATCCCGTGCAGTTTTTCAGTGTGCTGACCGGGCTGTGGCTGGCCACTAGTCTGCTCACTGGCGTCGAGGCGCTGAACAGTCAGGCGCGCGACAGCTACGCGCGGGCCAGCCAGATGATCGGCGGCGAACCGCAGGCCAGCCTGAGCACGCCAAATGGGGCATTGTTTCCCCAGCTCTGGTTTATCGAATTGCGCCGTCAGGGCTGGCCGGTGTCACCGGTGTTGCAGGGCCGGCTGACGCTCAAGGGCCACGAAGACCAGCGGATTCAGGTGATGGGCATCGAGCCGGTGTCGCTGCCGTCGGATTCCGCAGTAGCCGGGCAGGCGATGCCGATCGAGCGCATCGTCGAATTTTTCAGCCCGCCGGGCAGCACCTGGATTTCCCCGGACACGATGCAAATGCTCGGCTTGCGCGAAGGCGATACACCGCAAACCGTAAACGGCCAGACCCTGCCGCCGCTGCTCGCGCAGAAGGACATGGCGCCGGGGTTGTTGCTGGTCGACATCGGTGTAGCGCAACGCCTGCTCGAACAACCTGAGCAACTGTCGCGACTGCTGCTGCCCAAGGACTTTCATCAAGAATTACCAGCGAGTTTCACCGATCGCTTGCAGCTCAAAAGCAGCGGCGAAGAAAACAATCTCGCGCGGCTGACCGAGAGCTTTCACCTCAATCTCGATGCCCTTGGATTTTTGTCGTTTCTGGTCGGCCTGTTCATCGTCCACGCTGCCATCGGCCTCGCTCTGGAACAGCGCCGAGGCTTGCTGCGCACGTTGCGCGCCTGTGGCGTCAGTGCACGAATGCTGATCGCATGTCTGGTGGTTGAACTGGGTGTGCTGGCGCTGATCGGTGGATTGTTCGGTGTGATCAGCGGCTATTGGCTGGCCAGCGTGCTGCTGCCGGACGTCGCCGCCAGCCTGCGCGGTCTGTATGGCGCGGAAGTGGCGGGGCAGTTGCGTTTGAGCCCCTGGTGGTGGTTCAGCGGCATCGGTCTGAGCCTGCTTGGCGCCTTGCTGGCCGGGGCCAATAGTCTGCTGCGGGCGGCGCGCCTGCCGTTGCTGGCGGTGGCCGATCCGCAGGCGTGGCATCAACAGTATTCGCGCTGGTTGCGCCGACAGGGTTGGCTGGCGACAGCGCTGCTGATGATTGCGCTGGCGGCGCTGATCTGGGGCGACAGCCTGAGCAGCGGCTTCGTGCTGATGGCCGGGCTGTTGCTCGGTGCCGCGCTGGCCTTGCCGGTGCTGCTCAGCGCGTTGTTGAACCCGTTGCTCGGGCGTAGTCGGTCGGTGCTCGGCCAATGGTTTCTCGCCGACTGCCGCCAGCAACTGCCAGCCCTGAGTCTGGCGCTGATGGCGCTGCTGCTGGCGCTCGCCGCCAACATCGGCGCCGGCAGCATGACCGCCGGTTTTCGCCAGACCTTCAACGACTGGCTCGAACAACGCCTGAGCGCCGAGTTGTACATCAACCCGGCCAATCCGGCGCAGGCCCGCGAGATGCACAGTTGGCTCAAGCAGCAGCCCAACGTGACCGCTGTGCTGCCCAACTGGCAGGTTTCGGTGACACTGCAAGGCTGGCCGGCCGATGTCTACGGCATCATCGACCACTCGTACTATCGCCAGCATTGGCCGTTGCTCGACAGCAGTGGCAGCGATCCGTGGGGCAAACTGGCCACGGATGATGCGGTGATGCTCAGCGAACAACTGGCACGACGCCTGAAGTTGCGGCCGGGCGAGCATCTGAACATTCCCACGCCAAACGGCACATGGTCGCCGCGTATCGTCGGCATCTACGCTGACTACGGCAATCCGAAAGGGCACGTGCTGATCAGCAGCGAGCACCTGTTGCGCGGCTGGCCGCAACTCACGCCCAACCGCTTCAATTTGCGAATCGACCCAGCGCAGATTCCGGCGCTGCTCAACGCCTTGCAGGCGCGTTTTGCGCTGGATGACAACCGCATTGTCGATCAGGCGCGGCTCAAGGGCTGGTCGGTGCAGGTCTTCGAACGCACCTTTGCCGCGACGGCGGCGTTGAACAGCCTGACCTTGGCCGTGGCTGGCGTGGCGCTGTTCATCAGTCTGCTGACCCAGAGCCAGAGTCGCCTCAGTCAACTCGCACCGCTGTGGGCGCTGGGCGTGACGCGCAAACAATTGATGCTGCTCAACCTCGGCCAGACCTGGCTGCTTGCCGTATTGACGTTGCTGTTGGCGCTGCCGCTGGGCATTGCTTTGGCGTGGTGCCTGGATGCGGTGATCAATGTGCAGGCATTCGGCTGGCGCTTGCCGTTGCGGGTGTTTCCGTTGCAGTTGTTGCAACTGATGGGCCTGGCCTTGCTGGCGACTCTGTTGGCTTCGGCATGGCCGCTGTATTCGCTGTACCGCACGCAACCGGCGGACTTGCTGAGGACGTTTGCCCATGAGGACTAAATGGCTCGTGCTGATGATTGCACTGCTGCTCGGTGGCTGCGATCAGCCTGCACCTGAGGAAAAGGGCTTTGCCGGCATGGGCGATCAGGCGCAATCCTTCACCCCGGTGCTGCCCGGTCGGGTGTTCAGCTTCCCCGCCGATCATGGCGCGCATGATGGTTTTCGCATCGAGTGGTGGTACGTCACCGCCAATCTCAAGGATCAGCAGGGCAATGATTTTGGCGTGCAATGGACGCTGTTTCGCAGCGCCCTGAAACCAGTCGCCGAGCAGGCCGGTTGGGGCAACCAAACGATCTGGCTGGGCCATGCGGCAGTCACCTCGCCCTCGGTGCACCACGCCGCCGAGCGCTACGCCCGGGGCGGAGTAGGCCAGGCCGGCGTGCGCCTGGCGCCGTTCGAAGCGTGGATCGATGACTGGATGTTTGCCAGTCAGGCGCAGGATCCGTTGCGCGATATGCAACTCAGTGCTCGTGACAAGAATTTCGCTTATCAACTGCGCCTCACCTCCAGCCGCCCGCTGGTGCTGCAAGGCGACAACGGTTTCAGCCAGAAATCCGAAGAAGGTCAGGCCTCGTATTACTACAGCCAGCCATTTTTCCAGGCCAGCGGCACGCTGCAGATCGATGGCCAGACCTACAGCGTCAGCGGCCCGGCGTGGCTCGATCGCGAGTGGAGCAGTCAGCCACTCACCGCCAATCAAACTGGCTGGGACTGGTTCTCGCTGCATCTGGACAGCGGCGAACATGTGATGCTTTACCGCATGCGGCAGAAGGACGGCGCGCCTTATCTGACCGGCACCTGGATCGCCGCTGACGGGCAGATTCAGACATTGCACAGCGAGCAGATCAGCCTCGTTCCTCAGGATACGGCCAAGGTGGCTGATCGACCGATGCCGGTGAAATGGTCGATCCGCATTCCCGACAAGCAACTCGATATCAGCGTTGACGCGATCAACCGCAATGCCTGGATGGATTTGCGTATTCCGTATTGGGAGGGGCCGGTGAAGATTGACGGCAGCCATCCTGGCCAGGGCTATCTGGAAATGACCGGATATTAACGGTAGGTGCAGTTTCCCTGTGGGAGCGAGCTTGCTCGCGAAGGCTTTTTGTCGAGCGATGATTTGTTCTCCTTGACCGGGTACATATCCGTTGCTGCGGTAACGGCTGCTTAGGGATTCGCCCTTACGGCGACTTACTTTTTTACAAGCGCCAAAAAAAGTAAGCAAAAAACGCTAGCTCCTACGTTCGGCCCTCGCAGGCTCGGGT